>DMZT01000380.1 GCA_003484865.1 Stenotrophomonas sp. | reverse complement strand
AGCGGTAGTGCCGGCCGCTGGCCGGCTCTCCGGATCCCGACAGACGCAATCAGGCAAAGACCGCTTCCACCTGCTGCCAGACGCTCTCATCGAGCTGCTCGAACAGCGCCAGTGCGCCCAGGTTCTCTTCCAGCTGGCTGACCCGGCTGGCGCCGAGGATCACGCTGGATACATTCGGATTGCGCAGGCACCAGGCGATCGCCAGCTGCGCCGGCGAGACGCCCAGCTGCGCGGCCAGTGCGGTGTAGCGCCGCACCCGCTCCATGCGGTCGCTGCCATCGTCGAGCACCTGCGCCTTCAGCCAGCCCAGCTGTTCCTGGCCCAGCCGCGACTGCGGGTCCACGCCGGCGTTGTACTTGCCGGTCAGCAGGCCCGAGGCCAGCGGCGACCAGATGGTGGTGCCCAGGCCAGCCTCGGCATACAGCGGCGCGTATTCGCGCTCCACCCGCTCGCGGTGCAGCAGGTTGTACTGCGGCTGTTCCATCGAGGGCGCATGCAGGTTGCGCGCGCGGGCGATGTCCACCGCCTCCTGGATCTGCGCGGCCGACCATTCCGACGTGCCCCAGTACAGCACCTTGCCCTGGCGGATCAGGGTATCCATGGCCTGCACGGTCTCGGCGATCGGGGTATCCGGATCCGGGCGATGGCAATAGTAAAGGTCCAGGTACTCCACCCGCAGGCGCTTGAGCGCGGCGTGGCAGGCGTCGGTGACATGCTTTCGCGACAGCCCGTGCTGGGTCGGGCGCGGGTCGTCGACGGCGCCGAAGAACACCTTGCTGGAGACGCAGAAGCCATCGCGCGGCAGGCGCAGGTCGGCGATCACATCGCCCATCACCTGCTCGGCGCGGCCGCGGGCATAGCCTTCGGCGTTGTCGAAGAAATTGACCCCAGCATCCCAGGCGGTGGCGATCAGCTTGCGGGCCTCATCGCGGCCGATCTGGTCGCCGAAGGTCACCCAGGCCCCGAAGGACAGGGCCGAGAGCTTCAGGCCGGTGGAGCCAAGACGGCGATAGAGCATGTGGTTCTCCTGCTGCGGGCCCGCGACCGGGCCGGATCGATGCCGGTAAGTGTAGAGCGGGGCGGCGCAGTTCCGCGCGCCTTACCGCGGCGGCGGTCTCACGCCCCGTGACACGCCGCACGGAAACCGGGCCATGCCTTGCCGATACAGGCCCGATCACGACCGATCGGCTCCCGGACGCTGCTTTTCCTTGCCCCGCCCCTGCCGCTGCTCTAGGCTTCCCGTTTTTCGCGGCGCCCCAAGGGAAGTCTCATGGTCGAAGGTTTGGGCAGGATTGGCTTCGGCCTGTTCGGGTTGGCAGTGCTGATCGGCATTGCCTGGTTGTTCTCGAACAACAAGCGGGCTGTCGACTGGCGCCTGGTCGTCACCGGTATCGCACTGCAGATCGCCTTCGCGGCGGTGGTGCTGCTGGTCCCGGGTGGCCGTGATGTGTTCGACGCGCTGGGCAAGGGCTTCGTCAAGATCCTGGAGTTCGTCAACGCCGGCTCGGGCTTCATCTTCGGCAGCCTGATGGACACCAGCCAGTTCGGTTTCATCTTCGCCTTCCAGGTGCTGCCGACCATCATCTTCTTCTCGGCGCTGATGGGGGTCATGTACCACCTCAACGTGATGCAGATGATCGTGCGCGGCATGGCCTGGGCGATCACCAAGATCATGCGTGTGTCCGGTGCGGAAACCACCAGCGTCTGCGCCAGCGTGTTCATCGGCCAGACCGAAGCGCCGCTGACGGTACGCCCGTACATCGCCAAGATGACCCAGTCCGAGCTGATCACCATGATGATCGGCGGCATGGCGCACATTGCCGGCGGCGTGCTGGCCGCGTATGTGGGCATGCTCGGTGCCGGCGATCCGGTCGAACAGGCCTTCTACGCCAAGCATCTGCTGGCCGCGAGCATCATGGCGGCCCCGGCGACCCTGGTGGTGGCCAAGCTGCTGGTGCCCGAGACCGGTACCCCGCTGACCCGCGGCACGGTCAAGATGGAAGTGGAGAAGACCTCCAGCAACATCATCGACGCGGCTGCCGCCGGCGCCGGCGACGGCCTCAAGCTGGCGCTGAACATCGGTGCGATGCTGCTGGCCTTCATCGCCCTGATCGCCCTGATCAACGCGCCCCTGACCTGGCTGGGTGACATCACCGGCCTGGCCGCGCTCATCGGCCGCCCGACCGACCTGTCCACGCTGTTCGGCTTCCTGCTGGCCCCGATCGCCTGGGTGATCGGCACCCCGTGGGCCGATGCCACCACGGTGGGCTCGCTGATCGGCCAGAAGGTGGTGATCAACGAGTTCGTGGCGTATTCGGAGCTGGCCAAGATCATCCGAGGCGAGGTGCCGGGCACGGTGCTGTCGGCCGAGGGTCGCCTGGTCGCCACCTACGCGCTGTGCGGTTTTGCCAACTTCAGCTCCATCGCGATCCAGATCGGTGGTATTGGTGGGCTGGCGCCAGAGCGTCGCCACGATCTGGCCAAGTTCGGCCTGCGTGCCGTGCTCGGCGGTACCATTGCCACCTTCATGACGGCGACCATCGCCGGCGTGCTGACGCATTTCAGCTGATATCCGTTCCCTGAGAAACAGTCTTTATGAGTAGCAGTGTCGTCGTAATCGGTTCCTTCAATGTGGATCATGTCTGGCGTTGTGAGTCGCTCCCGGCCCCGGGTGCGACCATCGCCGGCCGCTACAGCACCGGTCCCGGCGGCAAGGGCTTCAACCAGGCCGTGGCCGCCCGCCGTGCCGGCGCGCCGACCACGTTCCTGTGCGCGCTGGGCGATGACGCCGGCGGTGCGATGGCGCGCGGCCTGGCCGAGCAGGATGGCTTTGCGCTGACCGCCGAAGCCAGCAGCGAGCCGACCGGCACCGGCGGTATCTATGTCGACAGCCGGGGCCGCAACACCATCGTGATCGGCCCGGGGGCCAACGCCGCGCTGAGCCTGGACTTCGTCGAACAGCAGCGCGCGCTGCTGGCCGGTGCCAAGGTGGTGCTGGCGCAGCTGGAATCGCCGGTGGAAACCATCGAGGCCGCCCTGGCGATCGCGCGTGAAGCCGGTGCCACCACCGTGCTCAACGTGGCGCCTGCCGATGCACCCTCCAGCATCGGCCTGCTCAAGCTGGCCGATGTGCTGACCCCGAACGAGACCGAGTTCGCTGCCCTGCTCGGCCGTCATGTCGGCGAGCGCGTGGATGCCAACGACGTCGCCGCGCTGGATGGCGCCAGCCTGCATGCGCTGTGCCGCAAGCTGGTCGGCAACGGCACCGTGGTGGTGACGTTGGGTTCGGTCGGTGTATTCGTGTCGCACGCCGAAGAAAACCTGCGTGGCGACACGCAGCCGTACTACCGCGTGGGCGCCGAGCAGGTGCAGGTGCTGGACACCACCGGTGCAGGCGATGCGTTCAACGGCGCCCTGGTCGCCTCGATCGCGCAGGACCCGGAGGCGGCGTTTGCCCGCCACGTGCGTTTCGCCAATCAGTTCGCCGGTCGTTCGACCGAGAAGGAAGGCGCCGCCGCGGCGATGCCGCACTTCACCCCGGCCGACGCCGAAAACAAGTAAGCGTCACCGGTGTGGATACCAAGAGGCCAGCGTTCGCGCTGGCCTTTTTTTTTTGGAAGCGGCAGTCCCCACCGTTGGTGGGTACGATGCGCCAGGCCTACCGCAAGCGTCGGGGCCGCGTGATCCACAGCGCCAGCGCGCCCACCAGGAGTCCGGCAAGCACGTCCAGCAGATCGTGCTGCCAGGTGGTGAGCGTCGAGAGCAGGATCAGCCCACAGGCGCCGTGCCACAGCCAGCGCAGTGCCGTCGCATCGGCCTGCAGCCACTGCCGCCATGCCTGCCAGACCACCACCAATACCGCGGCGTGCAGCGACGGCGCCATGTTGAACGGCGCCTCGAACGCGCGCAGCTGTGCGAACAACAGCCCGCTCACGCCATCCGGCTGGGGCAAAACACGCACGTTGCCGGTCGGCCAGCACACGAAGGCGAGCATGCAGGCGGCCTGCACCAGCGCGATGGCCAGCGCATGGCGGCGCAGGGCCGATCGGGTCGGGCAGAGGAAGAACGTCAGCGGGTACAGCAGGTTCAGGGCCAGGTACGGCCAGATCGTCCACGCCCAGAACGGAATCGCCTCGTCCCAGCGACCGTGCAGGCTATAGGTCTGGGCTTGGCTGGCGGCCCAGTGGTTGGTCCAGCTGTAGCCGTGGATGAACATGGCGCCGAGCAGCAGCATCCACAGCATCGCCTCGCGCCAGGGCGGCTGGAGGACGGACGCGGTGGCAACAGGCGGCGTGGGCACGCGCGCACCCTAGCAGAACGTGGCCCGCCTGTTTGCCGCTATCCTTGCGTTTTCGCGGATACACGGACTGTACGCAGTGGCAGCAGCAGGCAGTCAGGAACACGCCGGCCCGCACGTGGGCGAACCGCGCTGGACGCGCAATCCGGCCTGGGCGCTGTTTTCGCAGACCCATGCGCAGCGCCCGCTGCTGCTGGTGTCCGGTGGCGCCGACGAACTGTATGTCGTCGATGAGGCCGACACCCCGACGGTCATCGAACGGATCCTCGGCCACTGGGAAAACGACACCCTGGCGATCCTGCAGGACGATGCCGAGTGCGGCCCGGCGGTCCGCCAGTTGATACGTCTCGGTGTGCTGGTGCCGCGGCGCGCCGCGCGCAGAGTGACGCGCTACGCAATCGACTGGCTCGGCGAACCGCTGCCCGGGTTGCCCGACGCCTTCGACCGGCATGCCAGCGCGGATCTGCAGCGCGTCGATGCCATCGCGGATGCCGACCTCCTCGTGCTGGTCCGGCACGGGCTGGGCTGGGAACAGGCCTTGGCCCACTACCGCACACAGATGCCGGTACAACCGCATCTGCTGCTCGACCTCAGCTATCACCACACGCTCGCGCTGGGCCCCTATGTAGTGCCCGGCCAGAGCGCCTGCGTGTATTGCCTGGGCAACCGGGTGCTGCGCCGCTGGGGCGAAGCACCCGTGCCGGCGATGCCGGCGGTCGCAGCGCAACCGGCCCGGATCGCGGCGCTGGTCGCCCCCTTGCTGGATCAGCCGCCGCTGTTGCTGGGCTATCTCGAACGCAGCGTCTGGCTCGACCTGCAGCGCCTGCACGGCGAACGCGACCGGGTGCTGCGGCTGCCGTGGTGCCCCGCCTGCCAGGGTGGCGAAGCGTCACTGCCACCACCGCTGTCCTTGCCTTGGGACACCGGGCGCCCGTGATAATGTGCGCCACGCGCCGGGCGTTTCCGCCCCGGTCAATGGAGTGACCTCATGTATCGCCTGCCGACCCAGTTCGATGCCAGTGCCTCACGCCAGGACCTTGCCGCGGCAGGCGGCGGCTCGACGTCGACCACCTGCAGTTCCTGCATCGTCACCCTGCTCGGCACCTCGGTGCTGTCGGCGGTGGTGCTTGGCAAGCTGGACCCCGTAACAACTGCGGCCGTCAGCAGCGACGCACACGCCACGGTCGCCAGCGTCGACACCGGTACGGACCTCCCCCCCCAGCCACCTGCGTTGCCGCAGACACCGATCAGCGCTGCGACGCCGGACCGTCCGGACACCCCCGTCGCTGTCGTGCCGGTGGCCGGATTGAGCCGCACCAGTCGGGTGTTGCTCGGGCTGTTCGCCTTGCCGCTGGCCGCGATCGGCGGTGGCATTTTCATGAGCACCGCCAACCCGATATTCGGGCTGTTCGTCGCCGTGGGGCTGTATCTGGGCATCTATGCCCTCGTCTACGAACGCGCGGGGCGTTCGCTCGGGCGCGGCATCGGTATCGCCATCGGGCTGCTGCTGGGCCTGTTCGCCGTCGGCGCGCTCGAGATGATGCTCTGGCTGAGCGTGTTGAAATGAGCCGCGCCGCCGTGCAGGCGGCGCTGGAAACGCCCACGCTGTCGTCGCACCTGCTGCATGGCGCGGCGCGTCCGCGCTGCGGTCTGGTGCGCCCGGCACAGCCGATCGAGGCCAACCCCTGCGATGCCACCGGGCCCTTGTTCGAGGGACGGCGCGTACACAATGCCGCCACCCCGGCCGATCCGGCCAATCCCTGGCAGGGCGTCTCTGGCGCGGTCGCGCTGGAGGCCGATGCTGCCGCCGATGGCGCGGTTGCCGAAGCCCTGGAGCGACTGGCGGCGGCGCAGGCGGGCCTGGAGGTGCGTCGCCGCGATGCGCTGACGCCCGCACAACGCCTGGACGAATCGGCCTTCGCGCTGTTCTCGGCCCGACAACGCGCAACGCCGGGTTTTCCATGGCCGATGCCCGAACGCGACGACGATCTGTTCGCCGCGGTGCATGCACTGGATGACAACCGGGTGGCCTGGGTGCCGCAGGAACTGGTCGGACTGGGGCCGCGCAGCGGCCAGGCGCGATTGCCGTCGACGTCCAGTGGCCTGGCGGCCTGGCGGGATGGCCGCGATGGGGCCTGGCTGGCGCTGCTGCGCGCGGCCCAGGAGCTGCTGGAGCGCGATGCGCTGGCGGTGACCTGGCTCAATGGCGTGGCCGGCCGGCGGATCGCCCTGCCGACCCAATGGCAGGCATTCGCGGACGCGCGCGGGGGCGAACTGCAGGCCTTCGACCTGACCCAGCACTGGAACCCGCACCCGGTGATCGCGGTCGCCGGCGGCATTCCGTTCGAAGGCCGCCCCCGCTACGTCCTCGGCATCGCCTGCCGCGCCGATCCGGGCGAGGCGCTGCACAAGGCGCTGCTGGAATGGCAGCAGGCGCTGACCTTCGCCGCGCATCTGTGTAGCCGCGAAAACGCGCGGCTTCCGCGTGAACCGGCCGCGCTGCGCAGCTTCGACGAACATGCCGCGTTCTACACCCTGCGCCCGGCGCTGTGGCCGCAGCTGCCGCTGCTGCGGGCGGCGGAGGACAGCACCTTGACGCTGCCCCCGCCGGGCGCCGCGGTCCTCCCCGCCGCACCGCGCGCGATTGCCGAGCTGGACATGCTGCGGCGTCGGCTCGGCCGTGCCGGCATCGCGCTGTACTACCGCGAGTTGACCACCACCGATGTGGCCGCGGCCGGCCTGCGGGTGATGCGCGTGCTGTCGCCGCAACTCAGTGGCCTGCATGCCGACGAGCGTGCACCGTTCCTTGGTGGCCGCTGCCAGGATGTGGCGTGGCGGTATCCCGGCGTGCCGCACAGCGGCGCGTTTCCCAATTCCTTCCCGCATCCATTGGGCTGATGCACGAGGACCGCATGCCGTCACCGCCCTCCCCCTGGCACGATGCCCCGCTGTTCCATCTGTTCTGGCACAACGGCGAGCTCAATCCCGCGCGCGCCGGGGTGATGCGCACGCGTATCGCCGAAGATGCCGCACGCCCCGGGTCGCCACCCCGCCCGGTGCATGCGGCCGCCGGCATCGCCCTGCCGGACCCGGTACAGCCGGGTGACGCCCTGGCGCAGCGCCACAGTGGCCGCCGCTTCGGTAACGCACGCTGGGGCACGCAGGAACTGGGGCGCGTGCTGGCCCCGCTGCGGGCCCGGCCCGGCGACAGTGACACGCGGCGCCTGCCGTCCGGCGGTGCCAAATACCCGATCCAGGCGTATGCCGCGCTGTACGGCACCGATGACGCGATCGCCGCAGAGCCGGGCATCCATTGGTACGACCCGATCGGGCATGCACTGGTGCCGGTGGGGCCCTGCCCGGCATGGTCGGCGCTGTCCAGGCTGCTCGGCGTGGATTGGCCGGAGCGGCCCGCCGCCGTGCTGTTCCTGATCGCCGAACCGGCCGGCACGCTGGCCA
Organism: Stenotrophomonas sp.; assembly: GCA_003484865.1. Lineage (GTDB taxonomy): Bacteria > Pseudomonadota > Gammaproteobacteria > Xanthomonadales > Xanthomonadaceae > Stenotrophomonas. The sequence goes on along the minus strand of DMZT01000380.1, from coordinate 2,610 downwards.
AGTACGGCGAGCGTGGTGGCCGCTTCGTATTGATCGAGGCCGGGGTCTGGCTGGGCGCACTGGGGGAGCAAGTGGCGGCGATGAACGCCGCCGGCTGCGCGATCGGCGCGTTCGAGGACGCCGCCGTGCTGGCCCTGCTCGGGCTCGACCCGCAGCGGCATCTGGCGGTGCTGGCCTATGCGTGTGGTCCGGCGCCGTGAGCGCGACCGTTGGTCGGCACCTATTCGCGCGTAACCGGTAACCGGCCAGCATCAGCCGCCACTGGGGGCGGCGGAAGCAATCGTCAAGCATATGCTCATGACCGGAGCGCATCAGGCCCTTCCGGATCGGCCTGAACAGGTACCGGTCCCTGCGTGGTTGCCGGCCAGCGGCCGGCACTACAATGCGCACATGCAGATTGGCCCCTACAACATCCAGCCCAACGTGGTGCTGGCGCCGATGGCCGGTGTCACCGACAAGCCCTTCCGCCTGCTGTGCAAACAGCTGGGTGCGGGCTTGGCTGCCTCGGAGATGACCATCTCCGATCCGCGCTTCTGGAACACCCGCAAATCGCTCCACCGCATGGACCATGCCGGCGAGCCGGACCCGATCAGCGTGCAGATCGCCGGGACCGAGCCGCAGCAGCTGGCCGAGGCGGCGCGCTACAACGTGGACCACGGCGCGCAGATCATCGACATCAACATGGGCTGCCCGGCCAAGAAGGTGTGCAACGCCTGGGCCGGTTCGGCGCTGATGCGCGATGAGGATCTGGTCGCGCGCATCCTGACCGCAGTGGTCAACGCGGTGGACGTGCCGGTCACCCTGAAGATCCGCACCGGCTGGGATTGCGACCATCGCAATGGCCCGCTGATCGCGCGCATCGCCGAAGACAGCGGCATCGCCGCACTGGCCGTGCACGGGCGTACCCGCGACCAGCACTACACCGGCACCGCCGAGTACGAGACCATCGCCGCGATCAAGGCCGCGCTGCGCATTCCGGTGATCGCCAACGGCGACATCGATTCACCGCAGAAGGCCGCGCAGGTGCTCAAGCAGACCGGCGTGGACGCGGTGATGATCGGTCGCGCCGCCCAGGGGCGCCCGTGGATCTTCCGCGAGGTGGCGCATTACCTGGCCACCGGCGCGCTGCTGGCGCCGCCGTCGGTCGCCGAGGTACGCGACCTGCTGCTGGGCCACCTGCATGCGCTGCATGATTTCTATGGCGAGCAGCAGGGCGTGCGCATCGCGCGCAAGCACCTGGGCTGGTACGCCAAGGACCGGCCGGAAAACGCCGCCTTCCGTGCGGTGGTCAACCGCGCCGAGGATGCGGCCAGCCAGGTCGCCCTGACCACCGAATATTTCGACGCCCTCGCCGCCGGCGAGTCGTTGTCGTCCGCTGCCTGAGCCTTCGCCATGACCCCGCCCATCACTGCACCGACCTATCTCCACGGCTTCTCCGATACCGAGCAGCACCGCCTGGTCACCCAGTCGCGCCTGTTCGAATCGAGCATCTTCAGCGGCATCGATTACGGCGGCGCCACGCGCCTGCTGGAAGTCGGCAGCGGCGTCGGGGCACAGACGGACATCCTGCTGCGGCGGTTCCCGGAACTGCATGTCACCGGCGTGGACCTGAGCGAGGCGCAGCTGGCCACCGCCGCCACCAACCTGGCCAAGACGCCGTGGTGCCGCGAGCGCTACACGCTGCTGCAGGCCGATGCCGGCAACCTGCCGTTCGGCGCGCGTGAGTTCGATTCGGCCTTCCTGTGCTGGGTGCTGGAGCATGTGCCGTCACCGGCGCGGGTGCTCAACGAGGTGCGCCGTGTGCTGGTGCCGGGTTCGCCGGTGTATGTCACCGAAGTGATGAACGCCTCGTTCCTGCTCGATCCGTACTCGCCGCATATCTGGCGCTACTGGATGGCCTTCAACGATTTCCAGTACGACCACGGGGGCGATCCGTTCGTCGGTGCCAAGCTCGGCAACCTGCTGCTGGCCGGTGGCTTCCGCGATGTGCACACCGAGATCAAGACCATCCACCTGGACAACCGCGAACCGGCCCGTCGCAAGACCATGATCGCGTTCTGGGAGCAGCTGCTGTTGTCGGCCGCCGATCCGCTGCTGGAGGCCGGGCTGGTCGACCAGGAAACGGTGGATGGCATGCGCCGCGAGTTCAGCCTGGTCCAGAACGACCCCAACGCGGTGTTCTTCTTCTCCTTCGTGCAGGCCCGCGCGACCGTGTACTGACCGCGTCGCGGACCTACCGCGTCGCCCAGGCGATCACGGTCACCACGACTGCGGCGGCCAGCAGCAACCAGATGCCCAGTCCGCCCCGGTCCCCCGGGGCCACCGTGCTGCCACCGGCGGTGTTGCGGGCCCCTTCGCGCGGGCGTGCGGTGGGCGTGCTGCCCACTTCCAGGGTACCGGTGGCCGGCCGCTGGCTGCGCTCGGTGAGCTTGTTCTGCATGCGTCGCGCGCGCTCGGGATCGACCTTGCGCAGCTCGTCCAGCAGCACCTGCTGCTGGCGCGCGCGGTCCGGCTGCGCCTTGGCCTTGTGCAGGATCTCGCGCAACGGCACCGCCGGCTGCTCGGCCGAGCGGCCCGGGGTCACATCCAGCAACAGCGCGCGGTATTCCG
>DMZT01000379.1:14334-15126 GCA_003484865.1 Stenotrophomonas sp. | reverse complement strand
GATCAGCGGCCTTCGCCGCCCCCGGGTCCGCACCGCTGGGCTGCACCACGGCTGTGGCACCGCCTTCGCCCTGCGGCGAACAGGCACACAGCAGGGCCGTCAAACCGACCGCCATCCACCCTGCGTTGTTCCGGATCTGCTTTTGCATAAGGGGCTCCCCTGACAATTGCCCCAGACTGCCTCGCGATCCGTGAACGTCATGCCATACCGCCGCTCGCGAGGCACCGCTCAGTAGTCATAGCTCACGCTGACCCGCAGCGATCGCGGCGCCTGCCGGATGGTCGCTGCGCCATACAGCGGATCGGGCTGGCCCGGATCCAGCTCGGAGTACGGCGACTTCCACAGCGCCACCTGACTGTTGAACACGTTGAAGACATCCAGATTGAAGCCCAGCCGCCCCTCGGCCACCGCGGGGCGGTAGGACACCCCCAGGTCCAGCTGCTTCAGCCACGGCAGGCGCCCCTGGCTGCCCGGAGGCGCCGGCTGCCCGTTGTAGAAGTGATACGCGATGCCATAGCCGGAAGGGTCTTCGTAGTCCGGCCCATACGAGCCCAGCGCACTGAACGGCGAGCCGGAGAGCACCTTGAGATTGGCCGAGAGCAGCCACTCCGGCGTCAGCTGGTAATAGCCGTGCAGCTTGAACTGATGGGTGTGATCGTTGCTCTGCGGTCCGTTGGTGTGCTCCATCAGCTGGGCGTAATCCCATGCCTGGGTAGTGGACACGGCGGTCTGGCCGATGCCGGAGAGCAGCTGCCCTTCGGTGGTGCCGTAGCTGCGCGACCAGGTGTAGTC
>DMZT01000379.1:912-14122 GCA_003484865.1 Stenotrophomonas sp. | reverse complement strand
CTGCGCGACCAGGTGTAGTCGCCGCGGGCATACCAGCGGCCATCAAACGGATGCTCCAGCGAGAGGTTCACCGCGTAGTAGTTACGCTTGAACTGCGGGAAGCCCATTTCCGCGTTGCTCAGCGGGACGGTCACGTAATTGCCGCCGGTGTCGACCAGATTGAAGGTGTTGGCGCGCCCGGGGTTGATCAGCCAGCAGCTGACCGGGTTGCTGTCCTTGGTCACGTTGTAGCCCAGGCTGCTGGCCTTGCCGAGCACCGCATCGATATCGCAGTAGTCGTCCACGCCGCTGCGCAGCACGCGGTAGGTCGCCTTGGCCCCGTACACCCAGTTCTGGCCCAGTGCCTTGCTGAAGCCGAGGATGAACTCGTCCTGGTAGGACGGCTCGATGCCGGAGGTGGCCACCGTCTTCGCATCCGGCAGCAGGCCGTAGTTGTTGTTGGCCGACACCGCGCCGGAGAACTGGGTGAGGTCGGTCGGGTAGCCGTTGCTGTCGATGCCGCCGTAGGTGTAGTACGTCGAGGTGGCAAGCGTCGCACCCGCCGCATTGAAGGCCGGGTTCAGCGGCAGTGCGAGGTAGTAGCGCCCCACGTTGCCGAACACCTTGAACCGCCCATCGCCATCGACGTCCCAGCTGAAGCCAAGACGTGGCGCCCACTGACCGCTGGTCTGCTTGATGTAGGCATCGCCATCGCGATTGAAGTTGGTGAACTGATCCAGGCGCAGGCCGAGGTTGAGCAGCAGGCGATCGGTCACCTCCCAGTTGTCTTCGATGTACTGCGCCCGCTGCGACGCACGCACCGAGGCCAGCGCACTGTAGATGTACTGCCGCACGTAGTAGCCGTCTTCGCCATTGCGGATGCCGCCGGTGGCCGGCACGCCCAGGCCGGTGTTGATCGGCACGTTCGGGTTGGACTGCCCGTAGATCCAGTAGTAGCCATCGGCCGAGGCGACCGAGCCACGGTTCAAGGCACGGGCGTTCTGGTTGTCGATGCCGACGGTGATGCTGTGGTCGCCCCACACGTAGTTGGCATCCAGCCGCAGGTTGTTGCTGCGGTTGCCCCGGTCCGGGTTGACCAGCAGCGAGGTGGTCTGCGCATTGGTGATCGGCACACCACCGGTCAGGGCCGGGTTCTGCAGCGTGGGGCTGTTGAGGTACGTCAGGCTGCCGTCGTAGGCCGGGTTGCCGATGTAGTCATCCGTGCGCATTTCGCCGTACTGCGCGCTGACAGTGAGCCGATCGGTGAGGTACCCGGTGTACTTGGCCGTCCACAGGTCGCCACCGGTCTTGGTGGTGTCTTCCTTGCCGCGCTGGGCGCCACGGGTGAGCGTGTCGTAGTCGTAGGCGAAGATGTCGCCCCGGAAGACGTTGCGACTGGAGGCGCCGGTCACTTCGAGCAGGTGGTTGTCGGTGATGTTCCAATCCACCTTGGCGTACCAGCGCGGGCGCTCGTACTCGTAATTGGAATACGCATTGGTGGCCTCGACATTCTTGACGTCGGTGCCCTCGCGGCGCTCCAGCTCGTAGGAGCCAAAGAAGAACAGCCGGTCTTCGATCAGCGGGCCCCCAGCGTAGATGCTCTGCGTGCTGACCCACTCGCGGTCCTTGCTCTCCGGGGCATACAGCGCACCGTCACCCGGATACCGCACGTCATCTTTGTCCGAACGCGCTGACGCCGGTTCCCAGGTCGCCTGGCCACCGAAGTGCCACGCGTTGGTGCCGCGCTTGCCGACCGCATTGATCACGCCGCCATCGGACCGGCCGTACTTGGCGCTGTAGCCGCCGGTATAGATTTCCTGCTGGTCGATGCTGCCGTAGGGCAATGTCAGGCCGCCCAGGCCGCGCAGTGGGTCGGTGCTGTTGAAGCCGTTGATGTAGTACGCGTTCTCTGCGGCAGACGAACCGCCGAAGCTCACCAGCTGGGCGCCGGTCGGGCCGGCATACGTGCCGTTGCCGCTGTTGCCGATCACGCCGGGCGCGAGCTGGGCAATGGCCTCGGCCGAGCGGCCCAGCGGCAGCCGTTGCAGCTGCTCGGCCGTGATCACGGTGCGCGAATCCACGCTGCTGACATCGATGGCCGCCGCGGCGCGGTCGGCGCTGACCTGGACGCCATCCAGCCGGGTGACCTCTGCGAAGGAGACCTCGGTGCTGGTGCCGACGGTGAGCGCGACGTTCTGCCGGGTCTGCAGCACGTTGCCGTCGGCATCACGCGCCTCCACCGAGTAACGACCGAGCGGCAGCTGGGGGATGGTGTAACGACCGCGCGCGTCCACCGTCACTTCACGGGTAAGACCGGTGTCGCTGCGAACGAACATGCGCTGCGCCGATGGAGGCGCCTGACCGGCGATCGCGCCGGTGGTGGACTGTGCATGTACCAAGGGAGATGCGGTGGCGAGCAACACCGCCACTGCCAGCAGGTGCGGGCGCAGGGAAGAACGAGCTATTGTCATCGTGGGGCAATCGGTAGTGGGGGAAACGATTTCATTAATCCCGCTCCTGCCCCAATGCAGAAATGCGCAGGCGTTATGTCGTGTTCGCCGATGGCGATATCGCGTGCGACCAAACCATGACATTCGTCACCGCGCGAGCGGCATGGCAACGCTACGCAGGCGAAGCGCGCAGGCTGGCTGCACGCGCCTTATCACGGCAAGGCCTGCCGTCATGAGCAATCCGAATCAAGGGGATGCGGCCGGAGCTGCCCACGCTTCCTACAATCAGGCACGCCTCCTGCCCTGCCTCCCCTTCTGGATTCCTCAATGCGCCTTGCTCTGTCCCTTGGTCTGCTGGGTGTGGTCACCCTGCTACCTGCCTGCACCCCGGCCCCCTCCCCCGCTGCCACCGCCACGCCTGCTGCGACCGGGCAGGCGCCTGCGGAAATTGCCTGGCGCCACGGCGACGTGGACGACGCCTTCGCCGAGGCGCGCGACAGCGGCAAACCGGTGCTGCTGTACTGGGGCGCGGTGTGGTGCCCGCCCTGCAACCAGCTCAAGGCCACGCTGTTCAAGGATCCGGCCTTCATCGCGCTGACCCGGCAGTACGTGCCCGTCTATCTGGATGGCGACGAAGAAGGCGCGCAGGCCTGGGGCGAGCGCTTCGGCGTGCGCGGCTACCCGACGCTGATCGTGCTCGACCCCGAGCGCAACGAGCTCACCCGCCTGGCCGGTGGCAACGACAGTGAAGCGCTGACCCGCGCACTTACCCTGGCCGCCGGCCGCCGCACGGCCGTCAGCGAGGTGCTGCAGCACGCCCTGAGCACACCCGGGGATGTCAGCGCCGACGACTGGCGCGTGCTCGGCGATTACGGCTGGGAAGTGGATGCCAATCGCCTCGCCGGTGAACGTGATGCAGCGTCATTGCTGCAGCAACTGGCCACGGCGGCGCCCGAGCCTGCGCTGCAGCGGCGGTTCGCGTTACTGGCGCTCGGCGCCGGCAAGCCGGACAAGACACCCACACCGGCGCAACGCACCCGCACCCGCACCCTGCTCGATGCCGTTCTTGCAGCACCCGCGGAGGTCCGGGCCAATCGTGACCTGCTGGGCTACCAAGGCCCTGCCCTTGTGGCGCTGGCCAGTGCCACGCCGGAACAGGCGCAGCAGCTGGGAGTGCAGCTGCTCAAGGCGCTGGATGCCGCCGACCACGCACTCGGCGACAAGGCCGATGCGCGGCTGGGCACGGTGATCACCGAACTCGCCCTGCAGCGCGAGCAGCACCCCGACCAGCCCATTCCGGCCGCGCTGAAGACAAAGGCGGCGCAACGCGTCGCCGCCGCCGATGCGGCCGCGACCACGCTGCACGAGCGCCAAGCGACGATCAGCACCGCGGTGTACGTGCTGCGCCAGATCGACGACGACGCTGCGGCAGAGAAACTGCTGCTCGCCGAGCTTGATCGGAGTGAGACGCCGTACTACTACATGCCTGAATTGGCCGACCTTGCCGAAGAACGCGGCGACAAGGCTTCGGCCATCGCCTGGCTGCACAAGGCCTACCAGGGCGCACAGGGGCCGGCCACCCGCGTGCAGTGGGGCGTGCTGTACGTGGAGGGCCTGCTGCGCCTGAGCCCGGATGATGCGGCGGCGATCGAGACCGCCACGGGCGAGGTGATCGCCGATCTCGCCGTGCAGCCGGCCGGCTACCACCAGCGCACCCGCCAGCGCTTCGAACGGCTCGGTACCGCATTGCAGGCGTGGAGCCGCGAGCATCACGGCGCGGAGAGCCTCACCCGGCTGCAGGCGCGGATGACCGCAACGTGCGCAAAGGCGGCCACCTCGGACGACGGAAGCGTGGGCTGCGAGGGGTGGCTGAAAAGCTGATGCGGGGCGTCGCCTAACCCTTGAGGCGCTCCTCCAGCGCATGCAGTCGCTGCAGATAGGGTGCGCCGGGCACCAGCTCTGCCTCCAGCAGTGGCTTGGCCTGCGCGATCTGCCGGCGCGCAGCCTCCCGCTCGCCGTTGGCCTGCAGCGCCTCGGCCAGCGGTACGCGGTAGCGTGCCACGGACGGCGCTTCTGCCCCGAACAACGCAACATTGCCCTCCAGCACCGCGCGCCAGCGCGTCGCCGCCAAGGCGGCCTGCCCGGCACGCAGCGCCGCTTCGGCCTGCATCTGCTGGTAGCGCAGCTGCAACGGCGGCGACATCGACGGTACGATCGGCGCCATCGCCAGCAGCGCCTGCTCTGCCTGCGCCGATTGCCCGCGGTGGATCATCCACTCGATCTCGCCCAGGTGCGAAATGCGCAGATCCGGCGCGTCGGCCGGGCTGATCCGCTGCCAGATCGGCAACACGCGCTGGATCAGCGGGCCGGCCTGGTCGGCACGACCGCTGCGCATCAGCAGCCGCGCCAGGTTCATCTCTGCCCGCAGGCTGGAAGGCTTGTCCGGCCCCAGGACCTGGCGGCGGATCGCCAGCGAGCGCCGGTACAGCTGCTCCGCCTTGCCCATATCGCCGCGGGCTTCTTCCAGGTTGGCGTAGTTGTTGAGGTTGATCGCGTGGTCGATGCTGTCTTCGCCACTGGTGAGCTCACTGATGCGCAGACAGGTATCAAAGCCCTCCGCACTCTCCGTGTAACGACCGAGATCCATGTGCAGCAAGGCCAACTCGCAGTACGCCAGGGCCGTGCGGGAACTGTCCTGTCCATACAGCTGCAGGCTGAGATCGCGCGACTGCAGCAGCAGCGGTGCAGCCTCGTTCGGCTTGCCGCCTTCCTGCAGGGTCATGGCCAGTGCGTGCAGTCCGTGCTGGTAATCGGCACTGGTCTCACTGCGGCGCCGTTTGATCTCCAGCGAGTCGCGCAGCAGCTGCTCGGACTTGTCCAGCTCACCGCGGTTGCGGTACATCAGCCCCATGTTCTGCATCACCGTGGCGGTGCCGCCTTCCGTGCCCGGCTCGCGGACGGTGCTGCGCATTGCCAGCGACTGCTGGAACGCCGCCTCGCTCTCGGGATAGCGCTCCAGCTGGCTGTAGGCCAGGCCCAGCGAGTTCAGCACATGTGCGCGCGTGCGTGCATCGTCTTCGCGATCAAGCAGCTGCAGCGCACGTTCGGCGTACTTCAGGCCTTCTTCGCCCCGCTTGCCGTTGCTCATCTCCACCGACAGATCGCTGTAGGTCTGCGCCGCCAGGCGCGCGCGATCGACCGACGGCGATGCCAGGCCTTCAGCCGCGCTGCGCAGCAGCGTCTCGGCCTGCTTGGGCAGGCCGATGTTCTGGTACGCGCGCCCCAGCACGCTCTGCAGGCGCGCCCGCAACGCCGGCGAATCGGCCAGCTCCGCATCGACCTGCGCCGCGCTGGCATCGAGCACTGCGCGTGCACTGACATCTTCGGTGCCGCGTGCACCGCGCTCGCGCGGATCGGCGGCATCGAAGGCGGCGACCAGGAACTCGCTGACCTGCTCGGCGATCGCCGCTTCTTCCTGAGCGCGCGCACTGGATTCGCTCAATCGCCAGACGAAGCCGCCCGCCATGGCAGTCACCGCGACGGCCACGCCGGCCGCCTGCCAGTGCCGACGCAGCCACCGGTGCGTGCGGTAGCCCGCTCGGCCGCCACGCGCCCGCACCGGGTGATGCGTCCGCCAGCGCTCGATGTCATCCGCCAGCGCCTCCACCGAGCCATAGCGCTGGGCCGGGTCACGTGCGCTGGCCTTGGCCGCGATCGCATCGAGGTCCCCCTCCAGGTGCTTTCGCCACGCGCACGATGGCGGCGCCCAGCGGCTGGGCAACGGAACCGCGGCACCCGCCGGCTGCCCATCATGGCCAAGCCGGCGATCGGCCAGCATCTCGACCAGGATCACACCGAGGCTGTACACGTCGGTGGTGACACCCACCGGCTCGCCCGCAATCAGTTCAGGGCTGGCGTAGACCGGCGTGTAGAAACGGTCGGCGCGGGACTCGGCTGCGCTGTCCAGCCAGCGTGCGATGCCGAAATCCAGCAGCACCGGCTCGTTGTCCGCGCGCACCAGGATATTGCTGGGCTTGAGATCGCAGTGCACGACCAGGCGTGCGTGCGCGGCCTGCACCGTACGGCAGATCCGAACGAACAGCTGCAGGCGCTGGGAAAGATCGAGCGGACGGTCACAGCAGGCGCGGTCCAGTGGCTCGCCGTCCACGTACTCCATCACCAGATAGGGTTGGCCGGAAGGGGTGCTGCCACCGTCGTACAACCGGGCGATGTTGGGGTGCTCCAGCCCGGCCAGCATCTGCCGCTCGGCGGCCAGGCGCTGGCTGATCTCGGTCGTCGCCACGCCGCGAAGCAACTTGATCGCCACCCGTTGCTGGTAGGTCTCATCGGCGCGCTCGGCGAGGAACACCGCTCCCATGCCGCCACTGGCCACGCGCCGGGTGAGCCGCCACGGACCGATCCGTTCACCCACCTGCACATCCGGCTCGGCAAGCTGGACAATCAACTCGCGCAGGGGGCGCTGCGCGCTGTCCAGCGCCATGGTCTGCGCTTCCAGCAGCTCGATCACCTCATCCAGCAGGGCCGGATCGTTGGTCATCCGCCCCAGCTCGGTGCGCCACGCGGTCGGCGGCAGTTCGCACGCCGCATCGAACATCGTGCGCAGCTGCTGCCAGCGGTCATCGGTCATTGCCCCATCCCCCTGTCACGATAACGCCCCCGATCAGGCCAGGCGCTGATTGAGCCAAGCCTTCGCAAAGCGCAGATCGCGGTCGACCGTCGGCACCGACACCTCCAGCACGACCGCGATTTCCTGGCGGTCCATCCCGCCGAAATACATGTATTCCACCGCACGTGCGGCGCGCTCATCGTGCCCGGCGAGCTGGTTCAACGCCTGGTGCAGCGCCAGGACCTCGTAGTCGCAGGTCGGCGCATAGGGCACGTCCTGATCAGCATGCGACAAGGTCAGGTTCCACGCCCCGGCCCCGCGCTTGGCTGCCGCGCCACTGCGCGCAAAATCCACCAGCACCGCGCGCATCTTCAAGGCCGCCAGCGCGAGGAAGTGCGCGCGATCCACGAACTCCACGTCCGAGCCCATCACCCGCAACAGCGCTTCATGCATCAACGCGGTCGGCCGCAGGGTCACGTCGGCATGGCGCTGGCCGATACGGGCTGCTGCCATCTCGCGCAGCGCGGGATAGATCAGATCAAACAGATGCGCCTGCGCCTGCGGATCCCCGCGCCGCCACCGGTGCAGCCACTGCGTGACATCGCCACTCATCATCCCCGCTCCCAAGACGCCAGCCTCTCCGGCCAGACGCCCCCGTCCCTGATGGCCGATGATAGCGCACGGGCGCCTTGGCACCAGCGCGCCGGCGGGGGGCGGGAACGGGGGGCGATCAGGCGCGCGGATGTGCCAGGGCGAAATCCAGGCCAGCGCATACCGCCGCGACCTGCGCATCGTTGCATTCCTGCGGCGAGGTCCGCGGGCTGTCCGGGTAAACCTCGGTGGTGGTGGCGTACAGCGCGTCGGTGAACCCGGCGCAGGCGCCGATCGAACGCGATTCGCCCCAGACCACGCCCGGTGACTGCAGCGGCATGCCGATCAGCTCGCCATTGGCGTCGGCAGGGGCGATGTGCGTGATCCTCTCCACCGCGGCGATCAACGCCTGCTGGAACGCCGGCTGCGGATCTTCGCTGTTGCCGATCACGTAGAAGCCATCGGGAATGATGTCCGGCACCAGGGCGATGCCATCGCGGGCGCAGCGCGCCGGATCGAACTCATGCAGATCGCTGTCGGTCGTTTCATGCAGGTCCAGGTGCACCAGCAGATCATCGCCACGCGCGGCCATCCAGCGCATCAACGAGGCCGCTTCTTCGATCTGGCCCTCACCGCGGAAGCTGCGGTTGGGATCGATCGCATCGGGATTCCAGCGCTGGATGCGCTCATAGCCCCACGGGCTGACGCAGGGCGCGACGATCAGATTGATACGGCCCGCATACGCCTCGGCATGCTGATCGAGGAACTGCAGCGCGCCATGCACGCCGCTGGTTTCATAGCCATGCACGCCGCCGGTCACCAGCGCGGTCGGCAGTGCCGGATCCCACGCATGGCTGACCACCGCAAACAGCGGGTAATGATCCGGCGCGTAGTCCAGCTGGCCGTACTGCACCACATCGAAACGCTCGCCCAGGCGCTCGAGCGCGGCCACCACATCGTCGTGGTAGCTGCGCTGGCGCTGCTGATTGGCGCGCCACTGGGCCCGTTCGGCATCGCCCCACGGCTGGCCGGGGGTGCCGATCGGATAAAAATGCGTGTTGCTCATGGCCGTACTCCAAGGAAAAATCCGGTCGCTGCGGCCGTTGGCTGCGTGCGACATTGCGGCAGACATTCTAGCTGCGGGCGGGCATCCGGCGCTGTGCGGACTACCAACGCTGACACGGAAAAAGAGGACCGGTTGCCCGGCCCTCTTCTCGTTCCACATCGACGGTCAGGCCGTCTGCGCCGCCTCATACCCATTCAAGCGCATGTCGCTGGACGCGCGCCCTTGGGTCAGCGAACGCAGCGAGGTGGTGTAGCCACCCAGTCGCGCCAGCGGTGCATAGCCGAGCACTTCCGCCTGCCCATCCTGGTCCTCGATCGAGGCCACCCGCCCGCTGCGGCGGTTGAGGTCGCCCACCACATCGCCGACGTTCGCCGACGGCGCGTGGATGGCGATTTCCATCACCGGCTCCAGCAGCTGCGTGCCCGCCTCGGCCAGCGCGGCTTTCACCGCCTCACTGCCAGCGCGGTGGAAGGCCATGTCCGAGGAGTCCTTGACGTGGGTCTGGCCATCGACCAGCGTCACCTCGATACCGACCACCGGATGGCCCAGCGGGCCTTCGCCCAATGCCGCGCGAACGCCCTTCTCCACCGCGTTGACGAACCCGCGCGGGATCGCACCGCCGACGGTGCGGTCGACGAAGGTCACCTCGCCATCCTCGCGCGGCGTCACATCGATCAGCACCTGGGCGAACTGGCCCTGGCCGCCGGTCTGCTTGGCGACCTTGCCCTCCACCCGCTGTACCGCGCGCTTCGGCGTTTCCTGGTAGGCCACGCGCGGCTCACCGGTGCGGATGGTGACGCCCCACTCCGTGCGCAGACGCTCGACCATCACCTCCAGATGCAGCTCGCCCATGCCCCAGATCAGGGTTTCACCGCTGTCCGCATCGGTGTCGACACGGAACGACGGATCCTCCTGCGCCAGGCTGGCCAACCCTTGGCTGACGCGGATCAGGTCCGAGGCCTTCTCCGCCGTCAACCGCCATGCCAGCACCGCATGCTGCGCCTGGATCGTATCGAGCAGCAGCGGGCGCGAGGGCGCACTCAGCGTTTCACCACTGACCGCATCCTTCCAGCCCAGCACTGCGACGATGTCACCGGCCACGGCCTGCTTGATGTCGTGGGTCTGGTCGGCCTGCACCCGCACCAGGCGACTGACACGCCGCCCCTGCGGATGCTGTGAACTGGCCAGTGCATCACCCACCTTCAGCGTGCCCGAGTACACCCGCACGAAGCTCAGCGCACCGTGGTTCTGGTGCGTGATCTTGAACAGCAGCGCCGCAAGCGGGCCATCCGGGTCCGGTGGCAGCAGCACGTCGTTGCCGTTCTCGGTGGCCACCACCGCCGGCCGATCCAATGGCGAGGGCAGATAGTCGACCACCGCATCCAGCAGCGTCTCAACGCCCTTGCTCTTGAACGCGGCGCCGGCCAGCACCGGGACGCCCGCACCGGCCAGGGTGCCGCGACGGATCGCCGCGCGCAGCTGTGCGTTGTCGATTGGCGCGCCTTCCAGCCACGCCTGGGCCAGCACGTCGTCGGCATCGGCCACGGCCTCGATCAGCGCCTCGCGCTGCGGCATCCACTGGGCAGCCTCATCGGTCGTCCAGGCATGACGCAAGGCAGTGCCCTTGTCATCCCAATGCACGGTGCTGCGGTCGACCAGGTCCACCCAGCCGTTGAACTGGCTTTCCGTCCCGATCGGCACGCCGAGCGCCCACGGCGTGGCACGCAGCTTCTCGCGCAGCTGGGTCAGCACGCGTTCGAAGGACGCCCCGGTGCGGTCCATCTTGTTGGCGAAGGCAATCAGCGGCACACCGTGGCGACGCGCCTGGCGCCAGACCGATTCGGACTGGGGCTGCACCCCGTCCACCGCGGAGAACACCGCGACCGCGCCATCAAGCACGCGCAGGGACCGTTCCACTTCGATCGCGAAATCGATGTGGCCGGGGGTGTCGATCAGGGTCAGGTGATGGATCGGCTGGTCGCGCGGTGCCCAATGGGCCTGCACGGCGGCCGCGCCGATGGTGATGCCACGCTCGCGTTCGATCGCCGAGAAATCGGTGGTCGCCGCGCCGTCATGCACCTCACCGACGCGATGGATCTCGCCGGTTTTCCACAACAGCCGCTCGGTGAGGGTGGTTTTGCCGGCGTCGATGTGGGCAATGATGCCGAGGTTGCGCCGGAGGGTAAGGGTCTGGGTATGGGTGTTCATGGGATAGGTCTCGCTGCCAACATCGGGGAGCCGCACGCCGCCGTTGGCTAACGGGCGTGCGGCCAGGTTTGGGGCTCGGCGATCTGGTGCATGGCACGTTCTCCTTCAGACAGTTCTGCTACGTGGAAACGAAAAGAGCGCCCGGTGGGCGCTCTGCGTGGGGTCCAGGGTGACCGGTGTTCCGGTCAGCAGCCTCGCACTCCGATTGGCAGACGCGCCCGTGCCGCGACATCGCGGGTCAGGGTAAAAAACGTCAGAAGCGGCATCGAAGTCATGTGGGTCACCTGGGGTGTAGCCGGCATTGTAGACCTCTGATGGCCGGCTACAAGTCTTTATTCGAACCACCAGCGCAACACTGAGCATCAGTGTCGAACATGCAACCTTAAATTGGCACAATCAAATCGAGCCGGTCGCAGATATGCGAATGGGTCGCAATTGCGTATACACCGGAAATCCTTAAAATGGTGGCCCATGCGTCGCCTACGGCGACCCCCGCAAGACTGACGCCGTACGACCACGAGACGGCACGCCAGCGCCCCCTTCCTCCGCGTTCTCGAGTTGTTGCCCATGCCCTGCTCCCTGCCCCTGCCTCCGCGCCGGTTGCGCCCCAACCTGCTGGCCCTCGCCTGCCTGGCCACCGCATTGGTCCCCGCCGCCTACGCCCAGACCGCCACCGATCTGGACGTGGTGCGCGTCAATGCCTACCGCGCTGCCAACAGCATCAGCGGCGCGACCAAAACCAACACCACGCTTGCCGAGACCACGCAATCGGTATCGGTGATCGAGCGGGCGGAACTGGATGCGCGCGGTGTGCAGTCGCTCAACGATGCGATGCGCTATGTCGCCGGTGTCAGCCTGGAGAGCTCGGGCATCGACAACCGCGTGGATGACTTCCGCATCCGTGGCTTCGATGCCGGCAGCTGGGCGAACAACGTCACCCTGGACGGCATGCGCGCGCCGCAGGGCACGCAGTGGAACCGCAGCATGTTCGACAGCTGGAACCTGGAGCGAGTAGAAGTGCTCAAGGGCCCGTCGGCGGTGATGTACGGCCAGGTCGCCCCGGGCGGCATGGTCAACCAGGTGAGCAAGACGCCGACGCCGGATCAGGAGCAGCAGCTGCGCGTGGGTGTGGATGCCAATGGGCAGTACAACGCGGCGTTCGACGTCGGCGCCGGCACGGCCGACAACGACCACCTGTTCCGCCTGGTCGGCCTGTATCGCGACGGCGACACCCAGATCAAGCACACCGCACAGAAGCACTGGTTCCTGGCGCCCAGCTACACCTGGCAGATGGCCGAGCGCACCCGCATCACCCTGCTCGGCCTGTACCAGAAGGATGACGGCGGTTCGACCTACCAGTTCCTGCCGATGGCCGGCACGCTCAACGCCACGCCGTATGGCCACATGAAGAACACCACCTTCATCGGCGAGCCGAGCTGGAACACGTTCGACCGCACGATGTGGACCGCAGGATGGCTGTTCGAGCACCAGTTCAATGATCACCTCACCCTGAGCCAGAGCGCGCGACGCACGCATGTGGATTCGCTGTACCGCGGCGTGGTCACCGATGGTGCGCTCAACGCCGATGGCCGTACCCAGAAGCGCCGCGCCACCTACGGCACCGGCGATTCCGATGGCGATACCCTGGACACGCGGCTGCAGGCACGCTTCGCCACCGGCGCGGTCGACCACACCCTGCTGCTGGGCTGGGATTGGCAGAAGGCCGATTGGGAAGGCGTGCGCGGCGCGATGAGCAACCCGGCACCGATCGACATCTTCAACCCGGTCTACAGCGGGTATACGCCGCGCGTCACCTCGCTGAGCCCCACCGAAGGCATCAACCGCCAGAGCGGGCTGTACCTGCAGGACCAGCTGGCGCTTGGCCGATGGCGCCTGACCCTCGGCGGCCGGTATGACTGGACCAAGGATGATTCCTCCAGCACCACCCGCAACCTGGTGACGGGTGCGACGGTGCTGCAGCCGCGCAGCGTGATCAAGAGCGAGGCGTTCTCAGGCAATGCCGGCCTGCTGTACGTGTTCGACAGCGGCTTCACGCCCTATGTCAGCTATGCAGAATCCTTCCAGCCCTCCACCGCGAGCGCGCTGCAGAGTTTTGATCGGCGCGCGTTCGATCCGGTCTATGGCAAGCAGTGGGAGGCCGGCGTCAAATACCAGCCGGCCAGCATCGACGGCCTGATCACGCTCGCTGCCTACGACCTGCGCCAGGAAAACCTGGTCACCCAGGATCCCGACCTGAGCCACATGAGCTGCGGCAACACCGGCAACGCG
>DMZT01000379.1:0-736 GCA_003484865.1 Stenotrophomonas sp. | reverse complement strand
CAGGACGGCGAAGGCCGCATCCGCGGCGTTGAGCTGGAAGGCCGCGTCACTCCCACGCAGGGCTTCAGCCTGATCGGCGCAGCCACCTGGATGGACTCGGAGATGACCCGCAGCGATCAGTACAAGGGCAAGGAACTGATCATGGTGCCCGACTACAGCGCCTCGTTCTGGGCGGATTACACCGTCCAGGGCGGCGCCCTGCAGGGCCTGAGCCTGGCCGCCGGGGCGCGCTACAACGGCAAGAGCTACGGCGACAGCGCCAACCTGTATCTGATCCCGTCGTACACCTTGTTCGATGCTGCGATCCGATACGACCTCGGGCAGTTCGGCAGCACCCGCGTGCAGCTGGCCTTGAACGCCAGCAACCTGGCCGACAAGCGTTTCGTATCCACCTGTACCGGCGTGTCGTCGTGCTACTACGGCAGCGGCCGCACCGTGATGGCGACGGCGCGCTTCGGCTGGTAAAGGGTGGCGGCGCCGGGGTAACGCCCGGCGCTACGCGTCGGTCACCACCACCAACGGGGCATCGCGCTGCGGATGCCGCAGCACCAGCACCGGCTGCTGGTAGACACGCTCGATGTGTTCCCGCGTCAGGACCTCGGTCGGCGTGCCATCGGCCGCCACGCGGCCCTGCTCCAGCAACACGATCCGGTCCGCATACGCGGCGGCCAGATTCAGATCATGCAGCACCACGATCACACAGGCGCCGGCATCGGCCAGTTCGCGCACCGCGCGC
>DMZT01000377.1 GCA_003484865.1 Stenotrophomonas sp. | reverse complement strand
TACCGACCAACGGTCGGTACTACCGGGTGGCGCGGGCGGTGGCGGCCTGCGCCCAGCGCGCCGCCACGCGCGGCGCGGTGATGCACACGGCCTGGTCGGTCACGGTGGTGACCGCACGCTCCAGCAGCTGGATGTCGGCTTCGTGCTGGCGTGCCACGTGCGGGTCTTCGAAGAAGATCGCGCGCTGGCAGTGGCCTTCCAGCACGCGGTCGGCAATCTGCGCATCGCCGCCCATCGGGCCGCTCTGGTAGCGCGTCACCCATTCCTCGCCCTGCGGCCAGCCGCGGCTCCAGGCCAGTTCGTTGAGGCGCTGGCCGGTGGTGCCGGTGCCGACCCGGCGGCGGAAGCGCGACAGCACCGCGAAGTGCTCATCGGCGAAGGCCAGCATCGCCGGCTTCATCGCGTCATGCGCGATCAGGGCCAGCGTGTGCTGTTCGAAGGCGTGCAGGTCATCGGCGCCCGGGTCCGGCGCCAGGCCAGCATGCAGGCGCTCCACCTCGACCCAGTCGCGCGCGGTGGCCACGGTGGAGATGAAGGGTTTACCGTGGATCACGCACTGGCGCTTGAGCGCGGTCGCTTCGGGAAAGACCGAGGACGGATCGACCGGGTCCATCAGGTAGATCGCGCCGTCCAGCGTGCGCTCCGGCGTGCCCATCCCGACCACCTCGGCGACCAGCTTCATCAGGCCGCCCTCGCGGCCGTTGGGGTAGCGGCGCAGCGGGGCGAAGTCCTGCAGGAAGCCCAGCCGCTGGATCGCATCGAAGGTGCGCCCGACCGCATGCAGCTCGACGCCCAGTTCGCGCAGGCCGGTATCGCTGGCACGCAGCCAGCGGAACAGCGCGGCGTGCTTGTCGTGGTGATGCAGGCGGTTCGCGGCCAAGCCGATGCGCATGAGGGCAGTCCAGAGGAAGACCGCGCCAGTGTAATCCGCTCAGGTTGCGGGGAAGCAAGCATCGAACAGTGATGGAGATCACGCGTCTTCACGCACTTTCGTAGTTGTTGCATGGTCTCGGGAGGGGCCGTATCCGACAGTGGTGGTCGTCCGTCAATCAGGAAACCCCTGCCATGACCCTCCCCCGTTCCCCCATCGTCTCCTCATCATCGCCCGCCTTGGAGACGGGCCGCCGCATCCGTGCGCTGGCCACGGTGCTGCGCGAGGCGCCCCGGGCCGATGCCGAGGTGCTGCTGGCCGGGCTGGCGCGCATGCTCGATGCGCACATGGGCCGCGGCCACGACGATGTGGTCAGCAACCGCCGCATCCGCGATCAGCTGGACAACATCGAGCTGCTGATGGCACTGGAGATCGAGCGCGCCGGTGTGCGTCACACGCCGGTACCTGCGGTCCCGCGCGCCGCTTGAGAGGCGCGCTTCGGTAGGGCGCCGTTACGCCGAAAGCAGCTGCACGATGCTGCCGGCCGCATCGCGGCCCTCGGCCACGGCCGTCACCACCAGATCCGCACCGCGCACCGCATCGCCACCGGCGAACAGGCGCGGGTGGGCGGTCTGGAACGGCAGGCGGCCGCTGCCACCGGCCACGATGCGGCCGTTGTGGCCGGCTTCCACGCCCTGTTCGGTCAGCCAGGCCGGCGCAGTCGGCGAGAAGCCGAAGGCGATGATCACCACGTCCGCTTCCAGCAGCGATTCACTGCCTTCGATCGGTACTGCGTTGCGGCGGCCCTGGGCATCCGGTTCGTCCAGATGCGTTTCCACCACCATCACCCCGATCACTTCATCGTCCGCACCGGCTTCGATCGAGAGCGGCTGGCGGTTGAACAGGAAGCGCACGCCTTCCTCGCGGGCGTTGGCCACTTCGCGCGCCGAGCCGGGCATGTTGGCCTCGTCGCGGCGGTAGGCGCAGGTCACCTTGGCCGCACCCAGGCGGATCGCGCTGCGCACGCAGTCCATGCCGGTATCGCCACCGCCCAGCACCACCACGCGCTTGCCCTCCAGGTCGGGCAGGGCGATCTGGTCTTCCCAGCCGGCAATCGGCCGGCCGTGGGCATCGCTGCCACTGACGATGCGGCTGTTCTGCACCAGGAACGGCAGCGCCGGCAGCACGCCCTTGAGGTCCTGGCCGAGCAGGCCACCATCGGTATAGCGGTACGCGCCGGTGCCGACGAACACCGCGTCGTACTCGGCCAGCAGCGCATCGATGCTCACATCGCGGCCAATCTCCACGCCGAGGCGGAACTGCACGCCCATGCCCTCCAGCACGTTGCGGCGGCGGCTGATCACCGATTTGTCGAGCTTGAAACTGGGGATGCCGAACTGCAGCAGCCCGCCGATCTGTTCGTAGCGGTCATACACCACGGCCTGGATGCCGGCATGCGCCAGCTTGTCGGCGCACGCCAGCCCGGCCGGGCCGGCGCCGATCACCGCCACGCGCTTGCCGGTGGCTTCCACCGCGCTCATGTCCGGGCGCCAGCCGGTGGCCAGCGCCGTATCGACGATGTACTTCTCCACGGCGCCGATGGTGACCGCGCCGAATTCCTCCAGCGTGCAGCTGCCTTCGCACAGGCGGTCCTGTGGGCACACCCGGCCGCACACTTCCGGCAGCGGGTTGGTGGAGTGGCAGAGCGTGGCCGCTTCGTGGATGCGGTTTTCCTGTACCAGCTGCAGCCACTGCGGGATGGCGTTGTGCACCGGGCACTTCCAGCTGCAGTACGGATTGCCGCAGTCCAGGCAGCGGCCGGCCTGGAACTGCGCGTCTTCCTTGCCGAACTTGCCGTACAGCTCGCCCCAGTCGCCGGAGGTGCGCAGTTCGACCGGGATGCGCTGCGGCATCGTCCGGGGCAGATCGAGGAACTGGAAAGCTTGCTTGCGGCTCATCGGTGGGCCCTGCGGTGGTGAGTTGCCGGCCAACGGCCGGCACTACGATTTGAGGTTGCCGGCCAGCGGCCGGCACTACCCCTCAGGTGGACGCGGTGCGGATCGCCTCGGGCAACGGCGCGCTCTTGCCGGTCTGCGTGTCCATCCAGACCACCACCACGTTGCCATCCGAATACAGCGTGCTGTCGTTCTTCTCGTCCACGATGCGGTGGCCGATGGTCACGCTGCTGTTGCCGAGGCGCTCGACGAACAGCTCCACCACGATGTCGTTGGGCCACACGATCGGCAGGCGGTAGTTGACGTTCGTGGCCGCCACCACCGGGGCGATGCGGTCGGTCATCGAAACGCCTTCCACGCCCAGCATCCAGCGCACGCGCGCTTCTTCCAGGTAGGAGATGTACTTGGCGTTGTTCACGTGGCCCATGCTGTCCATGTCGCGCCAGCGGACGCTGATCGGCACGCGGGCGAGGATCTTGTGCTCGTTGCTCATGCGGTCTTCTTCTTGGTCTTGCTGGGGGCTTTGGTCGCGGCGGTCTTGCGCACGGCCTTCTTCGGTTCCGGCTTGGCCTTGCGCGGCGGGCGGGCGTCGGGCTTGTTGGCCACGGCCGCCGGCTGTTCCGGGCGCGCGCTGGTGGAGGGCAGCATCTTGGCCAGGAACTGGCCGGTGTACGAGGTCGGGCAGGCCGCCACGTCTTCCGGCGTACCGGTGACCAGGATGGTGCCACCGCGATGGCCGCCTTCCGGACCCAGATCGACAATCCAGTCGGCGGTCTTGATCACATCCAGGTTGTGCTCGATCACCACCACCGTGTTGCCTTCGTCGCGCAGCTTGTGCAGCACGCCGAGCAGCGCTTCGATGTCGTGGAAGTGCAGGCCGGTGGTCGGCTCATCCAGGATGTACAGCGTGCGCCCGGTATCGCGGCGCGACAGTTCCTTGGACAGCTTCACGCGCTGCGCTTCACCACCGGACAGCGTGGTCGCGCTCTGGCCCAGCTTGATGTAGCTCAGGCCCACATCGACCAGCGTTTCCAGCTTGCGCGCGATGCTCGGCACCGGCTCGAACAGCTTCAGCGCATCTTCGACGGTCATCTGCAGCACGTCGTTGATGTTGTAGCCCTTGTAGAGGATCTCCAGCGTTTCGCGGTTGTAGCGCTTGCCGTGGCAGACATCGCAGGGCACGTACACGTCCGGCAGGAAGTGCATTTCCACCTTGATCAGCCCATCGCCCTGGCACGCTTCGCAGCGGCCACCGCGCACGTTGAAGCTGAAACGGCCCGGCGAATAACCGCGCGCACGCGCTTCGGGCACTTGCGCATACAGCTCGCGCAGCGGCGTGAACAGACCGGTGTAGGTGGCCGGGTTCGAGCGCGGGGTGCGGCCGATCGGCGACTGATCGATGTCCACCACCTTGTCGAACAGATCCAGCCCGTCCACTTCCTTGTAGGGCGCGATCGGGTGCGAGGAACCGTTGATCTCGTTGGCGGCCAGCGAGAACAGGGTGTCGTTGATCAGGGTCGACTTGCCCGAGCCGGACACGCCGGTGATGCAGGTCAGCAGGCCCGAGGGAATATCCAGGTCCACGCCCTTGAGGTTGTTGCCGCTGGCACCGCGCAGGTGCAGCGTCATCTTCGGGTTGGGCTTGTGCCGGCGCGCCGGGATCTCGATGGCGCGCTTGCCCGACAGGTACTGGCCGGTCAGTGAACGCGGCGCATCCAGGATGTCCTGCAGCGTGCCCTGGCCGACGATCTCGCCGCCGTGCACACCCGCGCCCGGACCGATGTCCAGCACGTAGTCGGCCAGGCGGATCGCGTCTTCGTCATGCTCGACCACGATCACCGTGTTGCCGAGGTCGCGCAGGCGGGTCAGGGTGCCGAGCAGGCGCTCGTTGTCGCGCTGGTGCAGGCCGATCGACGGCTCATCCAGCACGTACATGACGCCGACCAGGCCGGCACCGATCTGCGAGGCCAGCCGGATGCGCTGGGCTTCGCCACCGGACAGGGTGTCGGCCTTGCGCTCCAGGGTGAGGTAATCCAGGCCGACATCGACCAGGAAGCCGAGACGTTCACCGATCTCCTTGACGATCTTGCCGGCGATCTCGCCGCGCCAGCCGGGCAGGGTCATGCTGCTGAAGAACTTCAGCGCATCGTCGATCGGCATCACCACCAGTTCGGGCAGCGCACGGTCGGCCACGAACACATTGCGCGCGGCCTTGTTCAGGCGCTGGCCCTGGCACTCGGGGCAGTTGCGCTCGCTGATGTACTTGGCCAGCTCTTCGCGGACGGCCGAGGATTCGGTCTCTTTGTAGCGGCGTTCGAGGTTGGGAATGATGCCCTCGAAGCGATGCTTGCGCTGGGTGCGGCCACCGGCTTCGGTGAAGTAGGTGAAGGTGATCGTCTCCTCACCGCTGCCGTACAGCACGGCCTGGCGCACGTCCTCGGGCAGGCTCTGCCAGGGGGCATCGGTGTCGAACTTGTAGTGCTTGGCCAGCGAGGCGATCAGCTGGAAGTAGTACGCATTGCGACGGTCCCAGCCGCGCACGGCGCCGGCCGAGAGCGACAGCTCCGGGTGCACCACCACGCGCGAGGGATCGAAGAACTCGGCCATGCCCAGGCCATCGCAGCCCGGGCACGCGCCGACCGGCGAGTTGAACGAGAACAGGCGCGGTTCCAGCTCCGGCAGCGAGTAATCGCAGACCGGGCAGCTGTACTTGGAAGAGAACAGATGCGCAGGCGCATCCTCCACATCCAGCGACTGCACCGAGACCATGCCGTCGCCCAGCTTCAGCGCGGTTTCAAAGCTCTCGGCCAGGCGCTGCTTGATGTCCTCGCGCGGGCGGAAACGGTCGATCACCGCTTCGATGGTGTGCTTCTGGCGCAGTGCCAGCGGCGGCACCGCATCGATTTCATGCAGCTGGCCGTCCACCCGCACGCGCACATAGCCCTGCGCGCGCAGCTGGTCGAACACCTGGGCGTGCTCGCCCTTGCGCTCGCGGATCACCGGGGCCAGCAGCATGTAGCGCTGCTCGGCATCCAGGGTCAGCACGTGGTCGACCATCTGGCTGACCGTCTGCGCTTCCAGCGGGTAGCCGTGGTCCGGGCAGCGCGGGCTGCCGACGCGGGCGTACAGCAGGCGCAGGTAGTCGTAGATCTCGGTGATCGTGCCGACGGTCGAGCGCGGGTTGTGCGAGGTCGATTTCTGCTCGATCGAGATCGCCGGGGACAGGCCCTCGATGTGGTCCAGGTCCGGCTTTTCCATCACGCTGAGGAACTGGCGGGCATAGGCCGACAGCGACTCCACGTAACGACGCTGGCCCTCGGCGTAAATGGTGTCGAACGCCAACGAGGACTTGCCCGAGCCGGACAGGCCGGTGATGACAATCAGCTTGTCGCGGGGCAGGTCGAGATCGATGTTCTTGAGATTGTGCGTCCGCGCGCCGCGGATGCGGATGAAATCCATCGCCATGGGGGATCCGTTGTGGGGCTTCGGCTCAGGGAGCCGGCAAGCGGGTGGGGCAATCGGAAACGGCAATCGGTCAGCCTACCGAGCTTGGGATTTGGGGGCAATCGCCGACTTTGCCACCCCCATGTCTCATTCCCTGAGACCCCGCCAGCCGGTTTCCTGAACCGTATTCAGCCAAATCCGGGTCAGAGCAGGGGGTGGGTTGACCCGAAGTGGTTGAAGTCATTAAAATTCCGCTTCTGTCCGCCCTCGATGGCGGCAGTCCATAGACCACAATAACTACAGAGGAAGTCTGGTCATGTACGCAGTACTGGTAACCGGCGGTAAGCAATACCGCGTGGCGCAGGGCGAAACGCTCCGCGTTGAAAAGCTCGAAGTCGAAGTCGGCAACGAGATCAAGTTCGACAACATCCTGATGCTGGGCGACAGCGATGGCATCAAGCTGGGCGACGCGCTGAGCGGCGCTTCGGTCACTGCCAAGGTCGTGTCCCAGGGTCGTGCCGACAAGGTCCGGATCATCAAGTTCCGTCGCCGTAAGCACCACATGAAGCGCCAGGGTCACCGTCAGTACTACACCGAAATCGAGATCACCGGCATTGCCGGTGGCAGCAAGTAATAAGGAGAAGCAGTCATGGCACATAAGAAGGGCGTAGGCTCATCGCGCAACGGTCGCGACTCCAACCCGAAGTACCTCGGCGTCAAGATTTTCGGTGGCCAGGCCATCGATGCCGGCAACATCATCGTGCGTCAGCGCGGCACCCAGTTCCATCCGGGTACCGGCGTTGGCCTCGGCCGTGACCACACCCTGTTCGCGCTCGTCGACGGCAAGGTGGAGTTCTCGGTCAAGGGCCCGAAGAAGCGTCGTACCGTCAGCGTCGTCGCCGAAGCCTGATCTTCAGCGGTACGCAGGCGCCCACGCCACGGCGTGGGGTCGCTGACGAAAGCCCCGCTTCGGCGGGGTTTTTCGTTGGTATCAACTATCGGGCGGGACATTTCCCGCCGCCGGCCCTGGATCGTACCGGGGCCGTTAGACTCTGCGGTGGGGTGCACCTCGCGCCCGCCGCCTCCAGATTGGCATCCAGAATCATGAAACTTGTAGACGAAGCAGAAATCCAGGTGATCGCCGGCAATGGCGGCAACGGCTGCATCGGTTTCCGTCGCGAGAAGTTCATTCCGCTGGGCAGGACGGACGGTGGCGACGGCGGTAATGGCGGCAGCGTGTGGATCCGCGCCGACGAGAACCTCAACACCCTGGTCGATTTCCGCCATGACCGCATCTTCAAGGCGCAGCGCGGCGAGAACGGCATGGGCCGCCAGGCCTATGGCAAGGGCGGCGAAGACCTGGTCATCACCGTGCCGATCGGCACCGTGATCATGAACGTCAGTACCGACGAAGTGATCGGCGACCTGACCAGCCATGGCGACCGCCTGCTGGTGGCCAAAGGTGGCCGCGGCGGCTTGGGCAACATGCATTTCAAGAGCTCCACCAACCGCTCGCCGCGCCAGGCGCTGCCGGGCGAAGAGGGTGAAGAGCGCCTGATCAAGCTCGAGCTGAAGCTGCTGGCCGACGTGGGCCTGCTGGGCTTCCCGAATGCCGGCAAGAGCACCCTGATCCGCGCCGTGTCCGCGGCGACCCCGAAGGTGGCCGATTACCCGTTCACCACGCTGTACCCCAATCTGGGTGTCGTGCGCGTGGAGAACTACCGCAGCTTCGTGATCGCCGACATTCCCGGCCTGATCGAGGGTGCGGCCGACGGCGCTGGGCTGGGCGCGCAGTTCCTGCGCCACCTGCAGCGCACCCGCCTGCTGCTGCACCTCGTGGATATCTCCCCGATGGAAGGCGGCGTGGAAGGCGTGTCGCCGATCGAGCAGGTCCGGGCGATCGAGCGTGAGCTGGAAAAGCACGACCCGGAGCTGCTGAACAAGCCGCGCTGGCTGGTGCTGAACAAGGCCGACCTGATGTTCGAGGACGAGGCCAAGGCCGCCGCCGAGAAGATCGTTGCCGAGCTGGGCTGGACCCAGCCGTGGTACCTGGTCTCGGCCCTCGGCCGTGAAGGCACCTGGCCGATCATGAACAACATCATGGCCTTCTTCGATCGCCAGAAGGAAGACGAGGCGCAAGCGCGCGATGCGTACTGAGCGCGCCCGCGCGCCCCTGAGAAACCCGGCTCCGGCCGGGTTTTTCTGTGGTGCCGCCGTCGCCGCCAGCCGGGCTGGACGTCGCAGATCGCAGGCAACAAAAAACCCGGCCGGGGCCGGGTTTTTTTCTGCGGCTGGATCGAAGCCACGCGGGGCGTGGCTCTACGACACCCGCAGCGCCGTATCAGGCGGCCTTGATGGCCTTGATGCGCGCGGTCAGGCGGCTCTTATGGCGAGCAGCCTTGTTCTTGTGGATCAGACCACGCGAGCTGAAACGGTCGAGGATCGGCTGGGCAACAGCGAAGGCTGCCTCGGCGCCGGCGGCGTCATTGGCATCCAGAGCCTTGATCACCTTCTTGACAGCGGTGCGCAGCATCGAACGCTGAGCCGTATTGCGCGCGTTGCGCACGACGGTCTGCTTGGCGCGCTTCTTGGCGGACTTGATATTGGCCACAGTGGTGGTTTCCTGAAAAATCGGTGTAATGGGAACAGCAAGCTGGAAAGTATGATGGCTCGAAAAATGTACGTCAAGTCAATTGTCAAGAGGGAACACGGGTGAGTTCACCAAGGATGTTGCGGGGCCTGCTGTCTTTCAGCAGCATGACCATGATTTCGCGGGTGTTGGGGCTGGTTCGCGACCTGGTCATCACCACCACGTTCGGCACCAATGCGGTGACGGACGCCTTCTGGGTCGCCTTCCGGGTGCCCAATTTCCTGCGCCGGCTGTTCGCCGAGGGCTCGTTCGCCACTGCGTTCGTCCCGGTGTTCACGGAGGTGAAGGAAACCCGCTCGCATGCCGAACTGCGCGAACTGATGTCGCGCGTGGCGGGCACCTTGGGAGCCGTCCTGCTGCTGGTCACCGCACTGGCGTTGATCTTCGCGCCGCAGCTGGCGACCCTGTTCTCCAGCGGAGTGGATACCGACCCGGCCAAGCACGGCCTGCTGGTGGACCTGTTCCGGCTGACCTTCCCGTTCCTGCTGTTCGTGTCGCTGACCGCGCTGGCCGGCGGGGCGCTCAACAGTTTCCAGAAGTTCGCGATGCCGGCGCTGACCCCGGTGATCCTCAACCTGTGCATGATCGCCGGTGCGCTGTGGCTGGCCCCGCGGCTGGGGGGCACCCCGGAGAAGCAGATCCTGGCCCTGGGCTGGGCGGTGCTGGCCGCCGGCCTGCTGCAGCTGCTGTTCCAGCTGCCGTCGCTGAAGGGCATCAACCTGCTGACCCTGCCGCGCTGGGGCTGGCAGCACCCGGGGGTGCGCAAGGTGCTGACCCTGATGGTGCCGACCCTGTTCGGTTCCTCGATCGCGCAGATCAACCTGCTGCTGGATACGGTGATCGCGGCCAAGCTGACCGACGGCTCGCAGTCCTGGCTGTCGCTGGCCGACCGCTTCCTGGAACTGCCGCTGGGCGTGTTCGGCGTGGCGCTGGGCACGGTGATCCTGCCGGCGCTGGCCCGCCACCATGTCAGTACCGACAAGGCCGGCTTCTCCAGTGCGCTGGACTGGGGCCTGCGCACCACGCTGTTGATCGCCATCCCCGCCATGCTGGGCCTGCTGCTGCTGGCCGAGCCGCTGATCGCCACCGTGTTCCAGTACGGCCGCTTCACCGCGTTCGATACCCGCATGACCGCGCTGTCGGTGTACGGCCTGAGCTTCGCCCTGCCAGCCTTCGCGCTGCTCAAGGTGGTGCTGCCGGCCTTCTATGCCCGCCAGGACACCCGCACCCCGGTCCGCGCCGGTGTGGTCGCGCTGGTGGCCAACATGGTCTTCAACTTCATCCTGCTGGCCGTGCTGTACCACGTGATGGTGCCGGAGGCGCTGAAAGCGCAGGGTGTCTGGGTCGCGTTGGGCAAGCAGCCGGGCCTGCATCTCGCGCTGGGTATCGCCAGCGCGCTGTCCAGTTATCTGAACCTTGGCCTGCTCTGGTATTGGCTGGGCAAGACCGATGTCTACCAGCCCAAGGCGGGGTGGGGCGGCTATGCGACCAAGCTGGGGCTGGCCTGCCTGGCCATGGTGGCGGTGCTGCTGGGCCTGCGCTACGGGATGGCGGACTTCACCGGCATGGATAAATGGCACCGGATCGGCAACCTCGCGCTGCTGGTCGGCGGTGGCGGTCTGACCTATCTGGTGGCCCTGGTCGCCATGGGCTTCCGTCCGCGCCACCTGCGGGAGCATTGATCCGGGGGCAGCCCGGCTATACTTCATGGCTATCTCTTGCAAAGCATCGGCCCTGGTGGGTCGCATTCCACGTAGATGAGCAGGCTGTTTAGAAGCGTCGAAGGCGGGCAACTGTTCCCGCACGGAAGCGTGGTCTGCATCGGCGCATTCGACGGCCTGCACCTGGGTCATCGTGCGTTGGTGCGCCACGCCGTTTCGCGCGCGCGCGCGCTGGGCGTGGCCGCCGTGGCGGTGGCCTTCGAGCCGCTGCCGCGCGAATACTTCGCCCAGGGT
>DMZT01000376.1 GCA_003484865.1 Stenotrophomonas sp. | reverse complement strand
CACACGCGTACTGCAGGGCTTACCAGAAGAACTGCAGGCGCGCTTCGAGGATGTTCGGATCGTCGTTGACGAACGTGCGCGCGGTCGAGCTGTACTTCTTGCTGTCCACCATCACGTAGTTCAGCGCGAACTTGGTGTTGGAGCGCCAGTAGTAGTTCACGCCCACGGTCCAGATGTCCATCTTGCCGCCCAGCACGCCATCGACGATCGGCGGACGACCGGCCACCGGGTTCGCCGACAGATTGCCGTCGTTGAGGTCCATGTGGTCGTAACGCGCACCCAGCTGCCACATCCCGCGGCCCGGCTCATCCGGCAGGCCGGTGGTCGGGGTGCCGCCCTTGTAACCCCAGGTCTCGCCGCTGATGTTCCACAGGCCGCTGACGTAGTAACCGTCGCTGCTGTAGTTGTCGTGCGAGTACCGCTTGGCCTTGCTGGTGTAGTACTCGGCCTGGGCCTTGAACGGGCCGCCGATGTACATCGCTTCGGCGCCGATCGTGCTCACGCGGTCGGTGTCCACCATGTTGCCGCTGTCGACCAGGCGCGCGGTGGCCAGGTCGGCGTTGGGACGGGCACGCACGCGCAGGGTGTCGGCGTCGGTGTCGTAGTCCACATAGCTCAGGCCGAAGTGCAGGACCTGGCCCTTCTCATTGATCGGGGCCCAGGTGCCACGGGCGCCGTAGCCGCTGCCGTGCGCGAGGTTGCGGGTCAGTTCGCGGCCGAAGCCGCTGGCGGTGACGGACCAGTTGTTGTCACCGATGCTGTAGGCGCCACCGAGGCGGCGGGCCACGGCGTAGGTATTGGTGACCGCGGCCTTGGAGATGAAGTCGTTGTTCTTGGTGCTGGAGAGTTCTTCCAGGCTGTTGGGCTGCTTGAACTGGCCGAACTGCACGAAGTGGTTGGCGTTGCCGGCCAGCTTGTACTTCAGGTTGGTGTCCAGGAACTTGTCGGCCTTGGCGTCGTAGCCCACCACCCATTCCACGTTGCCCGGGCCCTTGCCCTTGAGCACCAGCTCGGCGCGGCGCAGCTCGAATTCGCTGTTCTTGCCGTTGCCGGCATCACCGCCGTTGAGGTCGGTCACATCGTTGTCGAACCAGTTGCCGTCGGCCTGGACCAGGCCCTCGAACGTGATTTCCGAACCGCCGATCACATCGATGGCCACTTCAGCGTGAGCGGCCGGAACGAACAGCGCAGCCGCCACGGCCGCAGTAAGAAGTTGGCGATGCAGTTTCATGGAAGGAGCCTTGCAGGCAGGTGGGAAGATGCTGCGCAGGCTAATTAGTGAAGATTGCGTAAATGTGACAGTTTCGGACAAACCGTCATCGCCCGTATCCCAAGCGGCGTCAGGGGCTGCTATTGATGCCGTCTGGAGATGACCGCCGGGTTGCGCCCATATGGCAGTCGTCGCCCCCGTTCAGGCAGCCGTCTTTTCCTTGAAACGGCACAGGTCGCGGATCACGCATTGCGGGCAGTCCGGCTTGCGTGCCTTGCACACGTAACGGCCATGCAGGATCAGCCAGTGATGCGCATCGAGCAGGAACTCGGCCGGGATCACCTTGACCAGCAGATCCTCCACCGCACGCACGTCCTTGCCCGGCGCCAGCCCGGTGCGGTTGGAGACGCGGAAGATGTGCGTGTCCACTGCCATCACCGGTTCGCCGAAGGCCGTGTTGAGCACGACATTGGCGGTCTTGCGACCGACACCGGGAAGCGCCTCGAGTGCAGCACGATCACGCGGCACCTCGCCGCCGTGCTGTTCGACCAACATGGCGCACGCGGCAATCACGTTCTTCGCTTTCGCGTTGTACAGGCCGATGGTGGCGATGTACTTCTTCAAGCCGTCCTCACCGAGAGCGAGGATCGCCTGCGGGGTATTGGCGACCGGGAACAGTTTGCGCGTGGCCTTGTTGACGCCGACATCGGTGGCCTGCGCCGACAACGTGACCGCCACCAGCAGTTCGAACGGCGAGCTGTACTCCAGTTCGGTCCTGGGGTGCGGGTTGAGCTCGCGCAGGCGCGTGAACATTTCGATCACGTCGGCCTTGGGCATGCGCGCGGTGCGTGCGACGGTTTTCTTCATCGTGGCCATCAGGAGGTGCGGCCCGCGGCCTTGGCCTTGGCGCGCGCGAGAATCGCGGCAGCGGCCGAGGGCAGGGCGGGTTTCTGGATCTCGGGTGTAGGGGGCGGTGCACGGCGTGCATCGCGCTCGGCCGCACGGCGCGCGAGTCGCTGCTGGCGCTGGCGGTAGCGCTCGCGTGCGGCCCAGGCACGTTGCAATTGCTGCTGTGCGTGCTGCAGCCGCTGTGGAAGATCGGGATGATCGGGCCGCAGCGCTTCGTCGCCCGGCTGCGGGACGTAGTCCATCAACCCGGCCGCCAGCGCGGCATCCCATTGATCGTCGAGGACGAGTGCCAGCAGCTGCGCCGGCGAAGCGGTATCGGAAGGCGACATGGCTCAGCGGTTCTGGAACACCGGCGGCCGCCGCGCCAGGAACGCGCTGGTGCCTTCGCGCATGTCCTCGGTGGCGAACATCAGGCCGAACTGCACGCTCTCGTACTCCAGTCCCTCGCCGAGCGAACATTCGCCGCCGATATGGATCGCATCGAGGATG
Organism: Stenotrophomonas sp.; assembly: GCA_003484865.1. Taxonomy (GTDB): domain Bacteria; phylum Pseudomonadota; class Gammaproteobacteria; order Xanthomonadales; family Xanthomonadaceae; genus Stenotrophomonas. The sequence continues at coordinate 5,609 of DMZT01000376.1, read as the reverse complement.
CCGCGCAGCGCGAGAGGCGCGGCCGAGGCCAATTGCGACGCCAGAGCCTGGACGCGGGCATCCAGCTCCGCAGCCGGGACCACCTCATTGACGATGCCCAGTTGCGCGGCACGCGCGGCGGTGATCGGGGTGCCCAGCAGGCACAGCTCCAGTGCGGCGGCGCGGCCGCACAGGCGCAGCAGCCGCTGGCTGCCACCGAAGCCGGGAATCAGGCCCAGATGGATCTCTGGCTGACCGACCTTGGCGGTCTCCGCGGCCACCCGGAGGTGGCAGGCCATGGCCAGTTCCAGGCCGCCGCCGAGCGCAAATCCGTTGATCTTGCCGATCACGGGCTTGGGCATGCGCTCGATGCGGCGCATCAACCCTTGGCCGAGCAGTGAGAAATCACGACCCTGAACCGCGCTCAGGCCGTTCATTTCGGCAATGTCCGCACCGGCGACGAACGCCTTGGGACCGGCGCCGGTCAGCACCACCACCCGCACCCCAGGGGCGGCAGCGGCCTCGGCGAAGGCCGTATCAAGGGCTTCCAGGGTCGCCCGGTTCAGGGCGTTGAGTTTGTCCGGGCGGTTGACCGTCACAGTGCGTACGGCACCATCGTCCATAATCGCGATAAGGGCGTCGGCCACGGCAGGACTCCTGAAAACGTTAAAAAAAAGTGATGTTGAACTCTTGAAACGAAGTCAGGTCAGAGCCTGCGTCGTTAGTGGCGGTTCAACGTTGCGGCGGCTATCCTAACCCGTCGCCTCAGGGCGGCCCAACGCGTCCTGAGTTACCACCCCTGGAGAAAAGTTTGATGAAGTTGCGTTCTATCGCGGTCGCCGTCGCGGCCCTGGCCCTGACGGGCAATGCCTTCGCCCAGGACACCTCGTCCGAAAAGGGCAAGCTGAGCTATTACTTCGGTTACGACTACGGTAACAACCTGGCTGAACTCACCGCACGCGGCGAGCAGCTGGACATCAACTCGGTGGTGAAGGGCCTGCAGGATGCCTACGCCAAGAAGCAGCCGTCGATCACGGCCGAGCAGTTGAAGCCCGCCGTCGAAGCCTTCCAGAAGCGTGAGCAGGGTCGTGCGCAGGCCGCCAAGGCCGAGTACGACAAGGCTGCCGCCGAGAACAAGACCAAGAGCACCCAGTTCCTGGCCGCCAACAAGGCCAAGGCCGGCGTGCAGTCGCTTCCGAGCGGCGTGCAGTACCGCGTGATCGAAGCCGGCAAGGGTGCCAAGCCGACCCAGGCCAGCACCGTGCAGCTGGAAGTGGCCGGTCCGTATCCGTTCGGCACCCGTCCGGCCGAAGCGCGTCCGGCCCAGCAGATCCCGGGCATCAAGGTCAGCGAAGTTGAAATGAAGGCCATGCGTGAAGCCCTGCTGCAGATGCCGGCTGGCTCCAAGTGGGAAGTGACGCTGCCGCCGGATCAGGCCTATGGTGCCGATCCGCGCACGCCGTTCCCGCCGAACGTCGCGGTGCAGTTCGAAATCAAGCTCGTCAGCGTCAAGTAATTTTCGCAACATCAAGAACGCGCCGGTGGAAGCACCGGCGCGTTTTTTGTTTCCGTGCAATCGCGGTACTGTTGACCGGTGCAATCGATGGAAGAATCCCCGCATGCCGTGCCCACTCCCTGCATCGGAATCTGCGCGCTGGATCGCGCCGGTGTCTGCACGGGCTGCCTGCGCACCGTGGATGAAATCACCCGCTGGCGAACCATGAGCCGACCCGAACAGCATCACGTCATGCAGCACACGCTGCCCCTGCGCGAACAACTGCGGCAATCGCTGCGCGGTTCGCTGGCCGAACACGAGCGCCTGCTGCGCGCGCTGCATCCGCTGGACCGGCCGCCGTCCGGCGACGGCTGGAACCGCAGCGAACTGATCGATCTGTTACCGCCCGGCCCGCCCGTTGAAGCGGCCGTGCTGGCCGGCATCATTCCGCGCGAGGGCGGCGCGCAGGTGCTGCTGACCCGGCGCACCGACACGCTGCGCCATCACGGGGGCCAGGTCGGTTTTCCCGGTGGCCGCATGGAGCCGGAGGACCGCGATGCCGTCGCCGCCGCGATCCGCGAGAGTGACGAGGAAATCGCACTCAAGCACGATCAGGTGCAGGTGCTTGGGTATCTGGATCCGTTCGTGACGATTACCGGCTACCGGGTCATGCCGGTGGTGGCCGTGATCGATCCTGCCTTCGTGGCCGTGCCCGAACCGGGCGAGGTCGCGGAAGTGTTCGAAGTGCCGCTGTCCTACCTGATGGATCCGGCCAACCTGCACCACGTGGAGATCGACCACCGCGGTCGCATCCGCCACGTGCTCGAATACGGCTGGCCCGGGCAGCGGATCTGGGGTGCGACCGCCGCCATTCTCTACAACCTGCGTCGCCGCCTGGAGCAGACCGCATGACCACGCCATTGATCGATGTCACCGCCCTCGCACAGGCGTTGGACGACGGCCCCACGCGCCTTATGGATGCACGTGCGACGGCCAGTGCCGCCCCCACGCTTCGGGTAGTGGATGCGCGGTTCTCGTTGGCCGATCCGCAGTCCGGTGCGGCGTTGTATGCACAGGGCCATCTGCCCGGCGCGCTGTACGCCGATCTCAACCGGGACCTGTCCGATCCTGGCCGCACCGGCCATGGCCGTCATCCGCTGCCGGACAGCGATGCGTTCGCCGCGCGCCTGGGCGCGTGGGGCATCGGGCCGGAAACCGAGGTCGTGGTCTATGACGCCGGCGACGGCAGCATGGCGGCCGCGCGGTTGTGGTGGCTGCTGCGGCTGATCGGGCATGCACAGGTACGCGTTCTCGATGGCGGATTTGCGGCATGGCAGGCCGCCGGTCTGCCGGTCACCGCAGCGCTGCCGCAGGTGACGCCGTTGCCGCCGTACCCGGGGCAGTTCGACCGCCGCCAGATCGCCTCGGTGGAGGAGGTGCAGGCGCGTCTCAAGCACGCGCCGGGCTGGCTGATCGATGCGCGGGCGGGCGAGCGTTTCCGGGGCGAAGTGGAGCCCTTGGATCCGGTCGCCGGTCACGTGCCCGGCGCGGTGAATCGTCCGTTCGCGTTGAACGTGCATGAGGGACGGCTGCGCCCTGCGGAGGATCTGCGCGCCGCGCTGCAGCCGCTGATCGGCACGCACGCACCGGACGAGGTCGTGCTGATGTGCGGCTCGGGCGTGACCGCCTGCCACCTGCTGCTGGCGATGGACGCCGCGGGCCTGGAAGGTGCGCGGATCTATGCGGATTCGTGGAGTGGCTGGGTCAGCGACCCGTCGCGTCCCGTCGCCACCGGCTGAGCATCAGCCACGCAGTTCCTGCAGCGGCACCGCCGCCAGCACGCGTGGCCACGGGAACATCGGACCCGGATCGCGCTTGCGCGGCACCCGCCGTTCCGGATCGTCGCTGGCCACTTCCTCGCGCGTATCCAGCCACTCATGCCCGGCGATATGTGCCAACGCGGGCAGCGTCCCGCACAGGTGTTGCAGCAGGTCGATCAGCGCCGCGATCTGCGCATCCGGGTAGGGCTCGTCCATCGCCTGGTGGCGGGAATCCCACCAGTGTGGGTAGCGCCCGGTGTTGACCAGTTCGATCCCGATCGAGCGCGGGTTATAGCCACTGACCTGATGCGCGACGCGGTCCAATGACACGTACTGGACGATGCGCCCATCGCGGTCGATGTAATAGTGGCCACTGTTGCCGGTGCCGCTGTCATACAGCACGCGTTCGCCGTACTCGCGTGCCATCGCCAGGTCCGGCAGTTCGGTGCAGTGGATGACCACCAGATCGATCTCGTCGTGCGTGCGGGGCAGCAGCCTGTCCTGGTAGGGCAGGGGCTGTGCATCGATGGCGGGCGGGGCGCGGTCGGGCATGCGGCGATGCTAGCATTCAGGCATGAACGCTCCTATCGATTCCCGCGCGGTGTGCGCATGAGCCGCGGCCACTGCATCCTCTCCCATGGCTTTGAAAGCGGCCCGGACGCCATCAAGGTGACCGCCCTGGCCGACGTCGCCGAGCGCCTGGGCTGGACCCACGAGCGCCCGGACTACACCGATCTGGACGCCCAGCGCGAGGTCAGCAGCCTGGGCGATGTGCGCGCCCGCCTGCAGCGCCTGGTCACCCTGGCCACCGCCCGTGTCGTGCAGGGCCCGGTGGTGCTGGCCGGCTCCAGCCTGGGTTCGTACATTTCGGCCATCGCCTCGCTGCAGGTGCCGGTCCAGGGCCTGTTCCTGATGGTGCCGCCCACCCGGATGGGGCCGATGCCCGCGCTGGATGCCGCCCGCGTGCCGACCAGCGTGGTCCACGCCTGGCACGACGAGCTGATCCCGCCGGCGGAGGTGATCGCCTGGGCCCAGGCTCGCTCGGCCCGCCTGCTGATGGTGGACGACGGCCACCGCCTGACCGATCACGTCGAGGCCTCGAGCCGGGCCTTCGAGGAACTGCTGGCCACGCTGTAACCGGGCGTTCCAGCCCGCCTCACGTACAATGGCCCCCCGGACACCCGTGCCCGGCTGCTTGCCGTGCCCGTGGGCACCCCCTCTCCGCTGACCTGCGATACCGATTCCGTGAAATTCTTTGTTTCCTGCGCCAAGGGCCTGGAGTATCTGCTCGCCGACGAACTGTTGGCGCTCGGCCTGGACAAGGCCACCGCCACCATTTCCGGCGTCAACGCCGAGGGCGAGCTGGCGCAGGCGCAGCGCGTGGTGCTGTGGTCGCGCCTGGCCAGCCGGGTGCTGTGGCCGCTGACCGAGTTCGACTGCCCCGACGAAGGCTCGCTCTACCAGGGCGTGTCGGCGATGGCGTGGGAGCAGCACATCAGCCCCGAGCTGACCCTGTCGGTGGACGCGCATGTGTCCGGCACCGAGATCACCCATGCGCGCTTCGCCGCGCAGCGGGTCAAGGACGGTGTGGTCGACAGCCTGCGGTCGCAGGGCCTGGAGCGGCCGTCGGTCAACACCGACTTCCCGGACGTGCGCATCAACCTGTCGCTGCGCAAGGGCCGGGCCACGATCTCGATCGACCTGGGCGGTGGCCCGATGCACCGCCGCGGCTGGCGCATGGCGCAGAACGATGCGCCGCTGAAAGAAAACCTGGCCGCCGCGGTGCTGCTGCGCGCCAACTGGCCGAAGATCCACAGCGAAGGCGGTGGCCTGCTCGACCCGATGTGCGGCAGCGGCACGCTGCTGATCGAAGGCGCCTTGATGGCCGCCGACGTGGCCCCGGGCCTGCAGCGCCACGGCAGCATTCCGCCGAGCCGCTGGCTGGGCTTCGACCGCGACGCCTGGAACAGCCTGATGGAAGAAGCGCGCGCCCGCGAAACCGCCGGCCGCAGCGCACTCAAGCAGGTGATCCACGGCAGCGACGCGGATCCGCACGCCATCCATGCGGCCAAGCAGAACGCCGAAACGGCCGGTGTGGGCCATGCCATCTGGTTCGGCGTGCGCGACATCACCGATGTGCAGGTTCCGCCGCAGGAGACCGGCTGCGTGGTCTGCAACCCGCCCTATGACGAGCGCCTGGCCGCCGACGCGGTGCTGTACCGCCAACTCGGCGACGCGCTCAAGCGCGCGGTGCCGCAGTGGCGCGCCAGCCTGTTGTGCGGCAGCGCCGACCTGGCCTTCGCCACCGGCCTGCG
>DMZT01000007.1:6219-22468 GCA_003484865.1 Stenotrophomonas sp. | reverse complement strand
GGCCTGCGGGCCGTTGCTGAGCAGTTCGATCAGCACCGGCGAATCGACGGCGATCATCGCGGGCTCAGTCTTCGTCACGGACAGCCTTAACGGCGGCCTCGGACGACTCGAAGCCATCCAGTGCGAATTTGCCGCGGGCGCGGGAGATCGCATCGTCCACGCTCTTGCGCAGGATGATCCGGCCGCCTTCCAGCTCCACGGTCAACTGGGTGCCCTTGGTCAGCCCCAGGGCGTCACGCACGGCCTTGGGCAGCGTGATCTGTCCGCGTTCAGCAACAGTAGCTTCCATGGGGTACGCCTCGAAAAGTATGTATAAATTGTACGTACTTTGACGTTCAGGGGCAAATCCAGGCGGCGCCCGCCTTTCGGGCGTCCCGGGCCCGTCAAGAAGGCTAGACTGAACGAGCAGCAACCGCTGATGCCTGGACCCGGACGCTTGCCGCCCTCCTGGCGACCCGCACCCCCATCGATAGACAAGGACATCCCACGATGCGCGCCACCACCCTCGCTTTTGCCCTGCTGATTGCCGCCCCGCTGGCCCTGGCTGCCCCATCGGCGCATGCCAACCCGTTTGGCGCCTACACCACCGGCACCGAGATCACCCAGCAGCAACTGGATGCCGCCGAAGTGGGCAAAACCACCCAGGATGATGTGCGTGGCGCCTTCGGCGCCCCCAGCCGCCGCGAACAGCTCGGCGACACACAGGTCTGGTACTACGACTTCGTCAAGATCAAGTCGTTCGGCAAGAACATCCAGGAAGCCACCGTGTTCGAGTTCGGCAAGACCGGCGTGTTGTCCGCCAAGTCCAAGACCAATGCGGTGGGCAAGACCGGCAACCCCCTGATCGACGCCGCCAACGGCAAGTAAGCGGCCGCGGCCGAGCTACTTCCAGACGGGGCGCCCATGGCGCCCCGTCTGCATTCGGGATGCAGGCGATGACATCGGCACTACACATGCCTGTGTAACCTTGCGTCCTGAGCCCAAGGGCTGGCACGCCCCGGCCGCTGTCGCATACTGCGAGGGATCGGCGGGCGCAGCGAGCCCGACGGCAGCCGCAAGCAGGCGCGCGTTCCGGCGCAGCCGTTGCAAGCCATCAGCAAAGGAGTCATCTGCAATGAGCGATTCGTTCTCCACCCGCAGCCAGCTGGACGTCGGCGGCACCACCTACGACTACTTCAGCCTACCCAAGCTCGGACAGACGTTCGACATCTCCCACCTGCCCTATTCGATGAAGATCCTGCTGGAGAATCTGCTCCGGCACGAGGATGGTGGCGTCACCGTCGGCAAGGACCACATCCAGGCCGTGGCCCAGTGGGACCCCAAGGCCGAGCCCGACATCGAGATCGCCTTCATGCCCGCGCGCGTGGTGCTGCAGGATTTCACCGGCGTGCCCTGCGTCGTCGATCTGGCCGCGATGCGCGATGCGGTGGTCAAGCTCGGCGGTCGACCGGAGCAGATCAATCCGCAGATTCCGTCCGAGCTGGTGATCGATCACTCGGTGCAGGTCGATGTGTTCGGCACGCCCGACGCGCTGGATCTCAACGGCAAGATCGAATTCCAGCGCAATCAGGAACGCTATGGCTTCCTGCGCTGGGGCCAGAAGGCCTTCGATGATTTCAAGGTGGTGCCGCCCAACACCGGCATCGTCCACCAGGTGAACCTGGAAAACCTGGCCCGCGTCGTCATGACCGCGGACAAGGATGGCAAGGCGGTGGCGTACCCGGACACCGTGTTCGGGACCGACAGCCACACCACCATGATCAATGGCATCGGCGTGCTCGGCTGGGGCGTGGGCGGTATCGAAGCCGAGGCCGCGATGCTCGGCCAGCCGTCCTCGATGCTGATCCCGCAGGTAGTCGGCTTCAAGCTGACCGGCCGCATGCCCGAAGGCGCCACCGCCACCGATCTGGTGCTGACCGTCACCCAGATGCTGCGCAAGCACGGCGTGGTCGGCAAGTTCGTGGAGTTCTTCGGTGAGGGCCTGCAGCACCTGCCGCTGGCCGACCGTGCCACGATCGGCAACATGGCACCGGAATATGGCGCCACCTGCGGCATCTTCCCGATCGACGAAGAATCATTGACCTACCTGCGCCTGTCCGGCCGCAGCGAAGCACAGATCGATCTCGTCGAAGCCTATGCCAAGGCCCAGGGCCTGTGGCACGACGCCAACACCGCGCACGCCAGCTACAGCGCCACGCTGGAACTGGACATGGGCGAGGTCAAGCCGTCGCTGGCCGGCCCCAAGCGCCCGCAGGACCGCGTGCTGCTGGAAGACGTCAAGCAGAACTACCGCGAGAACCTGGTCGGCCTGACCACCAACCGCGACAAGCGCAACGATGACGTCTCCAAGTTCGTCAACGAAGGCGGCGGTGCGGCGGTCGGCAACGAACAGCTGGCCAAGGGCTACAGCGATGTCGAGCTGGAGGGTCACAGATTCCGCCTGAAGGATGGCGCGGTGGTGATCGCCGCGATCACCTCGTGCACCAACACCTCCAACCCGGCGGTGATGATCGGTGCCGGCCTGCTCGCCCGCAACGCGGCGGCCAAGGGCCTGGACCGCAAGCCGTGGGTCAAGACCTCGCTCGGCCCGGGCTCGCGCGTGGTCACCGATTACCTGGAAAAAGCCGGTGTGCTTACCGAGCTGGAAAAGATCGGCTTCTACGTGGTCGGCTATGGCTGCACCACCTGCATCGGCAACTCCGGCCCGCTGCCGACCGAAGTCAGCGCGGGCATCGCCGCTGGTGACCTGGTGGTGGCCTCGGTGTTGTCGGGCAACCGCAACTTCGAAGGTCGCGTGCACCCGGAAGTCAAAATGAACTACCTGGCCAGCCCGCCGCTGGTCGTCGCCTACGCCATCGCCGGCACCACCGATATCGACCTGACCACCGAGCCGCTGGGCACGGGCAGCGATGGCCAGCCGGTGTATCTGCGCGATATCTGGCCGAGCAACAAGGAAATCGGCGACGTGATCGCCGCGACCATCGGGCCGGAGATGTTCAAGAAGAACTATGCCGACGTGTTCAAGGGCGACACCCGCTGGAACACCATCAAGTCGCCCGATGGCGATCTGTACGAGTGGGATGGCAACTCGACCTACATCAAGAACCCGCCCTACTTCGACGGCATGACGATGGACGTCGGCCACATCGAGGATGTGCATGGCGCGCGTGTGATGGGCCTGTTCGGCGACTCGATCACCACCGATCACATCTCCCCGGCCGGCAACATCAAGAAGGATTCCCCGGCGGGCCGCTTCCTGCAGGAGCGTGGCGTGCAGCCGGCTGACTTCAACAGCTACGGCAGTCGCCGCGGCAACGATGACGTCATGGTGCGCGGCACCTTCGCCAACATCCGCATCAAGAACCTGATGTTCGGCGGCGAAGAAGGCGGCAACACGCTGTACTTCCCGAAGGACGGCGGCGAGCCGCAGAAGCTGGCGATCTACGACGCGGCCGTCAAGTACAAGGCCGAGGGCGTCCCGCTGGTGGTGTTCGCCGGCAAGGAATACGGCACCGGCTCCTCCCGCGACTGGGCGGCCAAGGGCACCAACCTGCTGGGCGTCAAGGCGGTGATCGCCGAGAGTTTCGAGCGCATCCACCGCTCCAACCTGGTTGGCATGGGCGTGCTGCCGCTGCAGTTCAAGAACGGCGAGAACGCACAGAGCCTGGGCCTGGATGGCTCGGAGGTGGTCGACATCACCGGCCTGGAGGATGGCGCCAGCAAATCGGCCACCCTCACCGCGACCCGGGCCGATGGCACGAAGAAGACCTTCGAGGTCCATGTGATGCTGCTGACCCCGAAGGAAGTGGAGTACTTCAAGCACGGCGGCCTGCTGCAGTACGTGCTGCGCCAGCTGGCGGGGAAGAAGTAAGCGTCAGCCACTTGGCGAAGTACGCCGTCTCCATCCAGGGGATGACGTGACAGCAAGGGGGCGCAACGCCCCCTTGCTGCTTTCCGGATCCTCGCGAATCTGCGTCTTGGGCGTGCCCCGGACAGGCGTCCCAACGCCCCATCTTCTTTTTCATAAATTTCATAAATCACATATTTATCCCATTTCGTACGCAATGAGCTAGGCTGGAGGCATCCGTCAGGGAGCCACCGGCATGCGGCACGCGCTCAAGTTCGACCCGATCACCGAGCTGACCCGCACCACCGCCTCGACGGTGAAGGAGCACTGGCGAAAGGTCATGCAGGACGTCCGCGAACGACAGGCCGTGCTGGTGACCAATCACAACGAGCCCCAGGCCGTCATCCTCTCCGCCGAGCAATACCAGGCCATGCAGGCCGAAGTGGTATCGCTGCAGCGTGATCTGGCCTCCCTGCGCGAGCAGACCCCGGCCCTCCAGCACCTGCGGCAGCGCTTCGATGATCGCCTTGCCGTGCTGGACAGTGCTGCGGCGGGCACCAACGCGCGCGCGCTGCTGCGCAAGCCGGCAGGGCTCAAGGGCAAGGTAGTCGCAGGCAGCGGGTACTGATGGCGGCGCGCCCCTTCCTGTTCGTCCTGGCAGGGGTCAACGGCGCAGGCAAGAGTTCCATCGGGGGGCACCTGCTCCGCGAGGCCGGGCTGGACTGGTTCGATCCGGACGACTGGGCCCGGCAGCTGTGCCGCGGACTGGGCATGAGCCAGCGCGAGGCCAATGGTCAGGCGTGGCAGGAAGGCTTCTCCCGATTGCAGGCCGCGATCGCCGAACGTCGCAACCACGCCTTCGAAACCACCCTGGGCGGACAATCCATCGCCGCGACCCTGGCCGAGGCATGCGCCACGCATGACGTTCTGGTCTGGTACTGCGGCCTGGCCTCTCCCGAGCAGCACATCGCACGGGTGCGCGCATGCGTTGCGGCCGGTGGACACCCCATCAGCGATGCGGACATCCACCGCCGCTATCCGTTGGCGCTGCAGAACCTGATCACCCTGTTGCCAGCACTGGCACAGCTGCAGGTGTACGACAACAGTGCAGAGGCCGGTCCTGGCCAGCCCGTTGCCGACCCGCAGCCTGTGCTGCAGATGGACGGTGGCCGTTTGACCTGGCCCGCCGCCGATGACGCCGCTCAATTGCGGCAGGCACCCGACTGGGCCGTGCCGGTGCTGGAAGCTGCACTGCAGTGTCACGACGCCTGCGCTGGCGAGCCGCCGCGATGAGCGAGCATAGGCGGATGAGCGAACACATGCGGCTGCAAACGTCATCCATCGTCGGCGCGACCCTGCCCCGCTGCCCCGCGTCCACCTTTCTTCACCGGCCCTTCGCGTTTCCCATTCGGGACGGTATGCTGCCGAGGCATGAAACGACGGATACTCTCCGTCATCGCATCACATCATCCACGTTTCCTGGAGGGGGAATATGAGTCTGGAACGACCCTGGCTGCAGAGTTATCCCAAAGGCGTACCCGCCGAGATCGACGTCAACGAGTTCCATTCGGTCTCGGCCGTCTTCGACACCTCGGTGGCCAAGTTCCGCGACCGCCCCGCCTACTCCAGTTTCGGCAAGGTTCTGACCTACGGGGAAACGGACGCACTGGTCGAACAGTTCGCCGCCTACCTGCTCGGTGAGCTGCAGCTCAAGAAGGGCGACCGCGTTGCCCTGATGATGCCCAACTGCCTGCAGTACCCGATCGCGACCTTCGGCGTGCTGCGGGCCGGCCTGACCGTGGTCAACGTCAATCCGCTGTACACCGCCCGCGAGCTCAAGCATCAGCTGGTGGATTCCGGCGCGGCCGTGCTGGTGGTGGTCGACAACTTCTGCGACACCGTGCAGCAGGTCATCGCCGATACCCCGATCAAGCAGGTGGTGACCACCGGCCTGGGCGACATGCTCGGCGCCAAGGGCATCGTGGTGAACTTCGTGCTGAAGTACATCAAGAAGATGGTGCCCAACTACAGCCTGCGCGGTGCGATCCGCTTCAACCAGGCGCTCAAGCTGGGCAGCCGCCACACCCTGCCCAAGGTCGAGATCGATCACGACGACGTCGCCTTCCTGCAGTACACCGGCGGCACCACCGGCGTGGCCAAGGGCGCGATGCTGACCAACCGCAACCTGGTCGCCAACATGCAGCAGGCCTCGGCCTGGATCTCCGCCTCGGGGATCGAGATGGGCAAGGAGGTGATCATCACCGCCCTGCCGCTGTACCACATCTTCGCGTTGACGGCGAACGGCCTGGTCTTCATGAAGTTCGGTGGCTGCAATTACCTGATCACCAACCCGCGCGACATGAAGGGCTTCGTCAAGGAGCTGAAGGCAACCCGTTTCACCGCGATCACCGGCGTCAACACGCTGTTCAACGGCCTGCTCAACACCCCCGGCTTCGACGAGATCGATTTCTCCTCGCTGAAGGTCACCCTGGGTGGCGGCATGGCGGTGCAGCGCGCCGTCGCCGAGCGCTGGAAGAAGGTCACCGGCGTGACCCTGGTCGAGGCCTACGGCCTGACCGAGACCTCGCCGGCCGCCTGCATCAATCCGCTCAGCCTGGCCGAGTACAACGGCGCGATCGGCCTGCCGATCCCGTCCACCGATGCCTGCGTGAAGGATGACGCCGGCAAGACGCTGGCCGCCGGCGAAGTGGGCGAGCTGTGTATCAAGGGCCCGCAGGTGATGAAGGGCTACTGGCAGCGCCCGGAGGACACCGCACAGGCGGTCGATGCCGAGGGCTGGCTGCACACCGGCGACATGGCGCGCATGGATGAGCAGGGCTTCTTCTACATCGTGGATCGCAAGAAGGACATGATCCTGGTGTCCGGCTTCAACGTGTATCCCAACGAGGTTGAAGACGTCATCGCGATGATGCCCGGCGTGCTCGAAGTCGCCGCGGTCGGCGTGCCCGACGAGAAGTCCGGCGAAGTGGTCAAGGTGGTCATCGTCAAGAAGGACCCCAACCTCACCGCCGAGATGGTCAAGGAGCATGCGCGTGCCAACCTGACCGGTTACAAGCATCCGCGCATCGTGGAGTTCCGCAAGGAGCTGCCGAAGACCAACGTCGGCAAGATCCTGCGCCGCGAACTGCGCGATACACCCGTGCCGTAACGGTTCCCCAACGGCTGCATCTTCACAGGGCCCCTGCCGGCAACGGCGGGGGCCTTTTGCATTGCGTGAGATGCCGGGGGTGTAGGATCGCGGCGTGTGGACCCGTCAGGCCCGCCGCCCACCGTCCTCCCAGCGGGCCAGCCTCCGAGGAAATCGCCATGAGCACCATTGAAAAGCTGCCCGTCAACCACCGCTACGCCACCATCCGCACCGAAACCACGGGTAACGACGATGCCCATTGGCTGTACATGCACGCCGATGCCGCCAGCGGCATCCGCCCGTGCTGCCGGAAGGACATGCTCGATGAAATGTGGAATTTCATGAGCGCCATCACCCGCACCCCGGCCGAGCGCAACAGCGGCAAGCTGCGGCATTTCGTGCTCGCCTCCGATGCGAACGCCTACAACCTGGGCGGCGATCTGGACCTGTTCACCCGCCTGATCCGCGAGGGCAACCGCGACCGCCTGCTGACCTACGCACAGCGCTGCGTGGAAGGCGTGCACCACCTGCACACCGGCTTCGGTGGCGACGTGCGCTCGATCGCGCTGATCCAGGGCGACGCGCTCGGCGGCGGCCTGGAGATGGCGCTGGCCTGCCACACCATCGTGGCCGAAGAAGGCTGCGGCATGGGCCTGCCGGAGGTGCTGTTCGGCCTGTTCCCGGGCATGGGCGCGTACTCGTTCCTGTGCAAGCGCGTGGCACCGCAGCTGGCCGAGAAGATCATCCTCGACGGCCGCGTGTACTCCTCCGAAGAGATGCATGCCATGGGCGTGGTCGACGTGCTGGTGCCCAAGGGCCACGGCGTCAAGGCCGTGGAAGATCTGATCCGCCAGCACCAGCGCATTCCGCATTCGTATCTGGCGATGAATGCCGCGCGCAACCTGGCCCAGGCCGTGCGCTATGACGAACTGCTGGAGATCACCAAGGTGTGGGTCGATTCCGCACTCGCCCTGGGCGACAAGTCGCTGCGCACCATGGACCGCCTGATCAAGGCCCAGACCCGCCGCGCCACCCTCGACGTGGCCTGAGTCCTCCCCTTCCCTGTGTTGTTCAAGCCCGGCTGCCGCCGGGCTTTTTTTCAGCGCATGTCGCCGCCGTCGTCGGCCTGCCCCTGCGCCTTGCGTTGCGCACGCGCATCCAGTGCCTGCCGGCCTTCCTTGATGCCCGCCTGCAGCAGGGTCACGCGCTGCCGCCATTCGCTCTTGAGCTGCCAATCGGCCATGCGCATCAGGTCGCCCGCACGGTTCGCCACGCGGACCAGGCCCAGATTGCTGGCCACGCCCTTGATCGCATGCGCCTGCTCACGGAAATGCACCCAGTCGGCGCGCTCGCCGTCGGCCAGTGCGACGCCGACGCATTGCTCGGCATCGGCCAGGCATTGGCGGATGAACTCGCGTTCGAAGCCATCGCCCATGCCGAGCGAGGCCAACTCGTCCAGCACGCCTGGATCGAGCACCCCATCGAGCACGGTGGCGGTGCGCACGATCGGCGCGCTCGCCTTGAGCTGACCGTTGGAGGCGATGTCGGCCAGCACGTCCAGCAGCCGCACGGCCACCACTGGCTTGGCCAGGAAAGTATGCGCACCGGCCTGGGTACAGCGCTGGATCGCCTCTGGGGTGACATCGGCGCTGAGCACCAGCACCGGCGTGCGCGGACCGCCCCCGGCCTGCATCACGCGCAGCTCCTTGAGCATGTCCAGGCCACTCATGCCGGGCATGTGCAGATCGACGATGGCGGCATCGAAATCGCTCTCGGCCATCGCATCCAGCACCGCTTCGCCGCCGTTGACGCACAGCACCTTGTGACCGGCTTTCTGCAGCAGGCGCTGCAGTACCATCCGGTTGGCCTCGTGATCATCGGCGACCAGGATGTGCATGCTGCGCACGCGCGCGCGGTGGCGCAGGAACGGATCGGCGAAGGCGATGACATTGCCGTTGCGGTCCGGCAGCCCGTCGCCGACCAGGGCCGGGGTGACCGTGCCCAACGGCACGCGCGGCGGCGCAAACGGCAGCTCGAACCAGAAATGACTGCCCTGCGGCGGATTCTCTTCATAGCCGATGTCGCCGCCCATCGCCTCGACGAGGCCTTTGGCGATGGTCGTACCCAGGCCGGTGCCTTCGTGCCGGCGGGCCATGCTGACATCGGCCTGCTCGAAGGCTTCGAACAGACGTGGGCGCATTTCCGGCGCGACGCCGATGCCGGTATCGAGGATGTCAAAGCGCAGGCGCACCCCGCCATCGGATTCGGCATTGAGCACGGCGACGCGGATCTCGACCCGGCCATGGTCGGTGAACTTGACCGCGTTGCCGGCGATGTTGAGCAGGATCTGGCGCAGGTGACCCAGATCGCCGCGCAGCAACGGCGGCACGGTGTCGGCCACCTTGACCCGGTAATCCAGCCGCTTGGCCTTGGCCTGTGGCAGCAGGATCAGCCCGATCGCCTGGATGACATCGGTCAGGGCGAAGTCTTCGGCGGTCACGCGCAGCTTGCCCGCTTCGATCGCGGAGATGTCCAGCACCTCTTCCACCAGCGCCAGCAGACTGCGCGAGGAGGCCTGGATGGTATTGACGCACTCGCGCTGCTCTTCATCGAGCTTGGTCGTGGCCAGCAACTCGGTCATGCCCGACAGCCCGTTGAGCGGCGTGCGGAATTCATGACTCATGTTGGCCAGGAAGCGGCTCTTGGCCTCGCTCGCACGGCGCGCCTCGGCCATCGCCCGGGTCAACTGGCGCAGCAGCGTGGAGAAATACAGCGGCACCGCGGCCAGGCCCAGCCACAGCCCGAACGCCAGCCGGGCATTGCGTTCCCAGTACGGCGTCAGCAGCGCGGTGCTGCCGAAGCTGACCATGGCCATCGCCACGGCCACATAGAGATAGTTGTTGCCATAGCGCATGCCGTTGCCGACCGTCACCCACATCACCACGATGTAGACCCAGGCCAGCGGCTCGCCCATCTGCACCATCCCGGCGGCAATCAGCCCGTAATCGGCCAGCATGCCGGCCACCCGGCGCGGGTCCGAGCGCCCCGGCCGCCACAGCAGCCAGCCGAACAGCCCCAGCGACAGCGTCAGGCCGGTCAGCACGATCGCCAGCACGCCGTGGTACTGCGCCGGCGGCAGATCGTGCCGCGGCCCCGGCATCAGTACGTACAGCAGGATCAGGGTGATCAGCACGATGCGCACGATCGCCTGGCCGTGCTCGGTATCCGGGCGCTGCGCCAGACGTTGCTTCAGCCGCGGGTACAGACGACGCATATCACATCCCCGGGCGGGATGACGCAGTGGAGTGCTGTGCGCAGATCTCATCAAGCTGGAGGCGGCCGCGCAGCAGGGCATCAACGCAACGCGGGTCGAACAACCGGCCACGCTGGGCGTACAGATAAGCCAGCGTGGCTTCCATGGTCCATGCTTCCTTGTACGGACGGGGTGAGATCAGGGCATCGAACACATCGGCCACCGCCACGATCCGCGCTTCCAGCGGAATGGCATCGCCGACCAGCCCATCCGGGTAGCCGCTGCCGTCGTAGCGCTCGTGGTGGCGCAGCGCGATCAGCGCACCGACCTGGATGAAACGGTTCTGGCTGCCACTCAACAGTTCATAGCCGATGCGCGGGTGCCGGCGCATGATCGCCTGCTCCTCTTCGCTCAGCTTGCCCTGCTTGAGCAGCACGGCATCGGGAATGGCGATCTTGCCCATGTCGTGCAGGGGCGCGGCCATCTCGATCAGCTTGACCTCTTCCTCGGGCAGCCCGAGCTGCTCGGCGATCAGGCCCGCCACGTGCGCCATGCGCTCCAGATAGGCGCTGGTGCCGGCATCACGGAACTCGATCGCACGCGCCAGGCGCGAAAGCGTCTCACGCTCGCGCTCTTCCACCTCATGCATGCTGGCCAGCAGCCGCTGCTCCAGCGAGAGCGCGCGCTGCTTCACGTTCTCCGACTGCTGGCGCAGCTGCAACAGGTTGTAGCAGCGCGCGCGCAGTTCGCGCGGGCGGATCGGCTTGACCAGGAAATCGATCACCCCCGCTTCCAGCGCGGCCTGACGGATCGGCTCATCGCCGACCACGGTGATCAGGATCACGGGGATGTCGCGGTGTTTGGGCAGGCGGCGGAACCGGCGGGCGAACTCCAGCCCATCCATCTCCGGCATGCGGTAATCGAGCAGCAGCAGATCCACGGCATGCGACTCGCACCAGGCGAGCGCCGTCAGTGGATCGCCGAAGTCGTGCACGGACAGTTCCGGCGCGATGTCTTCGATGACATGGCGCAGCATGGTTCGCGCGGACGTCTGGTCGTCAACGATGACAATATTCAAGGCTGCTTCTGCCTTCTTCCTTGACCACACTGGAACATGCTGCGGAGAGGATACTCCGCCGCTCAGCACACTGGCACCTTGCATGGGTCCGCCTCCCGTCATGAACACCCCAGTTCATGATCGTCGTCACAGTGTGATGCCAATGTAAGCACCCGCTGCAACCCGTCATGGTCCGTGGCCATCACGCCATAGCACCTTGCTAAGGCCACGCAGAAACCATACTCGCGCGGCCACGGGAGCGGAACCCCCATCCGGACGTGCCCCAAGCACGTCCGGACCCAGGTCTCAGTTTTCGGGACGCATATACGGGAACAGCAGCACGTCACGGATCGAGCTGCTGCCGGTCAGCAGCATCACCAGGCGGTCGATGCCGATGCCCAGGCCGCCGGTCGGTGCCATGCCGTACTCCAGCGCGCGGATGTAATCGGCGTCGTAATGCATGGCTTCGTCATCACCGCCCTCCTTCGCCGTGACCTGGGCCTGGAAACGGGCGGCCTGGTCTTCCGGATCGTTCAGCTCGGAGAACCCGTTGGCCAGCTCCTTGCCGTTGATGAACAGCTCGAAGCGGTCGGTATAGCCCGGCTGGTCATCGTTGGCCCGGGCCAGCGGGGACACCTCGACCGGGTGGTCGGTGATGAAGGTCGGCTGGATCAGGGTGTGCTCGACGGTGGCTTCGAAGATCTCCAGCAGCAGCTTGCCCCAGCCGTAGGACGGCTTGATGCGGATCTTCAGGCGCTCGCAATGGGCGACCAGCGCATCGCGGTCGGTACAGTCGGCCGCACTGATTTCCGGGTTGTGGTGGCGCACGGCTTCATCCATGCGCCAGCGGCGGAACGCCGGGGCCAGGTCGATCGTGGCACCGTCCCACTCCACCGTGGTGGTGCCCAGCACCTTGCTGGCCACGTCACGGATCACGCCTTCGGTCAGGTCCATCACTTCGGTGTACGTGGCGTAGGCCTCGTACAGCTCCATCATGGTGAATTCCGGGTTGTGGCGGGTACTCACGCCTTCATTGCGGAAGTTGCGGTTGATCTCGTACACGCGCTCCAGCCCACCCACGACCAGGCGCTTGAGGTACAGCTCCGGGGCCACGCGCAGGTACAGGTCCAGGTCCAGCGCGTTGTGGTGGGTGGTGAACGGCTTGGCCGTAGCGCCGCCGGGGATGTAATGCATCATCGGCGTTTCGACTTCCAGGAAGTCGCGGCTGTCCAGCCAGGCGCGCATGGCGCGGATGATCCGCGAGCGCTTGATGAACACCTCGCGCGACTCCGGGGTCACGATCAGGTCGACATAGCGCTGGCGGTAGCGCTGCTCCACGTCGGCCAGGCCGTGCCACTTGTCCGGCAGCGGGCGCAGCGACTTGGTCAGCAGGCGGATGCTGGTGGCCTTGACCGACAGCTCGCCGGTCTTGGTGCGGGTGAGCGCGCCTTCCACGCCGATGATGTCGCCCACGTCCCAGCCCTTGAACGCCGTGTAGGCATCGCCCAGGGTGCTGCCCTGCAGGAACAGCTGGATGCGGCCGGACTCGTCCTGGATCTGGGCGAAGCTGGCCTTGCCCATCACGCGCTTGGCCATCAGGCGGCCGGCCATCTTGACCTGGCGGTCACTGGATTCCAGTGCTTCGGCGGTCCACTGTTCGGCGTCGGCGAACTCGGCCTGCAGGGTGCCGGCGAAGTGCTCGCGGCGGAAATCGTTCGGGTAGGCAATGCCCTGCCCGCGCAGGGCGGTCAGTTTCGCGCGGCGCTCGGCGATGAGGCTGTTCTCGTCGACGGGGGGCTGCGGCGCGGCGGTCTGATCGTTCATGGCGTGGGTCTATGTATGTCGGGGGGGAGGTACGGTCCCCGCCATCATGCCGATGGTCGGGGCGGATTGCGAAACCGGGCGCGGCCCAGGCACAACGGATCGGGGCCGCACGTGGCGGCCCCGACGGTCAGGCGTCGGTGCGTTTGGCACCCACGGCCAGGCCGGACTTCAGGCTGGCTTCGACGAATTCGTCGAGGTCGCCATCCAGCACCTTCTGCGTATCGGAGCGTTCGATGCCGGTGCGCAGGTCCTTGATACGGCTCTGGTCGAGCACGTAGTTGCGGATCTGGCTGCCCCAGCCGATGTCGGACTTGGTGGCTTCCACCGCGTCACGCTCGGCGTTGCGCTTCTGGATTTCCAGCTCGTACAGCTTGGCGGCCAGCATCTTCATCGCGTTGTCGCGGTTCTGGTGCTGGCTGCGGCCGGTCTGGCAGGCCACGACCGTGTTGGTCGGGATGTGCGTGATACGCACCGCCGATTCGGTCTTGTTCACGTGCTGACCACCCGCGCCGGAGGAGCGGTACACGTCGGTACGCAGGTCGGCCGGGTTGATGTCGATCTCGATGTTGTCATCGACTTCCGGCGACACGAACACCGAGGTGAAGCTGGTATGGCGGCGGTTGTCCGAATCGAACGGCGACTTGCGTACCAGGCGGTGCACGCCGGTTTCGGTCTTCAACCAGCCGTAGGCGTAATCGCCTTCCACGCGCAGGGTGGCCGACTTGATGCCGGCGACGTCGCCACCGGACACTTCCATCAGCTCGGTCTTCCAGCCGCGCGATTCGCACCAGCGCAGGTACATGCGCAGCAGGATCTCGGCCCAGTCCTGGGCTTCGGTACCACCGGCACCGGCCTGGATGTCGACGAAGGCCGCCGCGGTATCCATCTGCCCGGAGAACATGCGCTGGAACTCCAGCTGCTCCACGTGCTTCTGGTACTTGTCCAGGTCGCTGACCACGGCCAGGGCTGTTTCTTCGTCCTGTTCGCTTTCGGCCAGTTCCAGCAGTTCGCCCGACTCGGTCAGGCCGTCGAGGATCGTGGCGATGCCGCCGACGGTCTTGTCCAGATTGGCGCGTTCGCGGCCAAGATTCTGGGCGTACTCGGCGTTGTTCCAGATATCCGGGTTTTCCAGTTCCCGGGTTACTTCTTCCAGACGCTCTTTCTTGGCGTCGTAGTCAAAGATACCCCCTGAGCGAGAGCACGCGATCGGTGAGATCGGTGATGCGCTGGCGGACAGGATTGAGCTCGATCATGTCGGCGATTAATGCGTGCGAAAAGACTGTCCATCATAGCCTATCCGGGGCTTTCCGGCGGTGGCCGGGGTGGGAATCGCCCTGTTCCGGCCAGGAAAACGACATCGCTGAACACGGGCGCCCGGGCAGACGGTAGACTTCCGCCCCGCTGCGCGGCCCCCTGCCCGCGGCGTCCCCCAACGCACTACATGGAGCACTACCCCGATGAGGACGTCATCCTCCGCCCTGCTGCTGGCTCTCGCCTGCCTGACCGCTTCCACCACCGCCTCGGCCCTGGACCTCAAGCAGCTGGCCAGCACCGGCCTGAAGGCCGGCCAGGCGTTGACCCTGTCCGACCAGGACGTGGCCAAGGCCGCCGACGAAGCCTGCGTCTACATGGACCAGCAGAACAAGGTGGCCCCGGCCAACAACCCGTATGCCCAGCGTCTGGCCAAGATCACCCAGGGCCTGGCCAATGAAGACGGCATGAGCCTTAGCTTCAAGGTCTACCTGACCGAAGACGTCAACGCCTGGGCCATGGCCAACGGCTGCGTTCGCGTGTACTCCGGCCTGATGGACATGGCCTCGGACGATGAAGTGCGCGGCGTGATCGGTCACGAGATCGGCCACGTCAAGCTGGGCCATTCCAAGACCAAGATGCGCACCGCGCTGCTGGCCTCGGCCGGTCGTGACACGCTGGCCGCCTCGGGCAATGCCAATGTCGCCACCCTGACCCAGGGCCAGCTCGGCGAACTGGCTGAAGGCTTCGTCAACGCGCAGTTCTCGCAGAAGGAAGAGAGCGCTGCCGACGAGTACGGCTACCGCTTCATGAAGCGCCACCAGTACGACCCGGCCGCATTGGCCAGCATGTTCCGCAAGCTGTCCAGCGATGGCGGCCTGATGTCCTCGCACCCGGGCTCGGAAGCCCGCGCCGGGCGCATCGACGCGATGATCAAGAAAGACAGCAAGCGCTGAGTGCCCTGCCGGCACCCGGGTCCGCCCGGGTGCCGGTCAGCCAGGCAAGGTCAGGCCGGTGCCTGCACGGCCAGCGCCTGCCGGAATGAGGGCAGCTGCCGGCGGCTGCACGGCACCCGGCCGCCATCGTCCATGTGCAGCAGGGCCTCACCCCCCTCCAGCGGCTCGATCGAGACCAGGTGCCGCACGTTCACCAGCCAGCTGCGGTGGGCACGCACGAAGATCCCCGGATCCAATCGCTCTTCCAGCGCCGCCATGGTGCTGCGCAGCGGGTAGTCGTGCCCGCGCACCCGCAGATTGACGTAGTTGCCCGCCGCCTGGGCGTACTCGATATCACCGGTGGCGACCAGGAAGTCGCGGCCCAGCTTGCGCACCAGGAACCGCTCCGGACGCTCCACCGCGTCCACCGGGGGCGCATCGTCCGGCGCGGCCAGCAGATGCGCTTCGCCCTGCCGGCGTCGCCCGAACCAACTGAAGAAGTGCTCGATCGCCACGAAGCTGAAGAAGGCACGGACATCCTTGAGGTACTCGTACATCAGGCGTACCGGCCAGGTGGCATCGTCCTGGTAGTGGTACCCGAGCGCGGCATAGGCGAGATGGCGCAGCCCCATCATCCCGGTCACATGCACCACCGACCACGCCACGCTGGCCAGCAGATACAGCGGCAGCCGTCGCTTCCAGGTATCGGCGTGCAGCGGCCAACGCTGGCAGCCCCACCACAGGACCGGCAACGTCAGCAGGATCATCGCGACGCTGCTCAACTCCCAGATCATCGGCTGCCACAGGCCCAGGTCTTCGCCACGGCGGCCCGCATCCATCACTTCCACCAGCGCATTGGCCACCGCGGTAGTCAGCAGGATCACCGACCACACCAGCATCCGCGCACCCGGCCGCCACCGCGCGGCACGTCCGT
>DMZT01000007.1:0-6112 GCA_003484865.1 Stenotrophomonas sp. | reverse complement strand
TCCGTTCGCCATTGAATCATCCATTTGCAAAGGGTCGTCAGCCTGACTCATCAGGCCATGGTAGTGCGCCCCACCCGTCCCCTGGCGACCGCCATTCGTCACTTGGCGCGGCGTCGGCTGGTTGCGCCCACTGTTCGGACTGCGCCGGCAGCCGGTATCGTTGCCGGTCCCGCGGGCGGTGGCCCGGCACTGAGGAATACGGATGTTCCAGACCCATTGGCATGTGTGGCTGCAGTCGTTCTTCGATGCGGCGTGGATGTTGCCGCTGATGCGCGTCGTCAGCACGCTCGGCTACGAGTGGGCGTACGTGCTGTTGATCGTGGTCTGCAGCTTCGGGATACGTCTGCGCGCGGGGTTGGGCATCATGATGGCGGTACTGCTGATGTCGATGGCCACGCACGCGATCAAGCAGGGTGCTGCGCTGCCCCGTCCCAGCGATGTCGACATCCACGTGCTGGACAAGGGCCGCCCGGGCCAGGCGCTGGTGGCCGATGGCGCTGCCGGAGCGTTCTGGTCGCTGCCGACCGATGAAGCCATTGCAGCGTTGCGTGCGCAGCCGGATCCGGACTATGGGTTCATCAGCGGGCATGTGGGCGTAGCCACAGCGGCGATGACGGCTCTCGTGCTGTGCTTCGGTATCCGCAGTGCTGGCTGGCGAATCGCGCTGCTGATCGGCTGGCCGTTACTGATGGCGCTGTCTCGGATGTACCTGGGGCGGCATTTCCTGTCCGATGTGGTGGGCGGATGGCTGGTCGGGATGGCCTTGGGCTGGCTTGCCTGGCAGTGCCTGCCAGCGCCCGCGCGCCGCAATCGAACCCGCCACCTCATCCTCGCCACCCTCGGCGTCGGCGTGACGGCAGCGGCGCTGACGACCGAGTTCGTCCCGCCAGACAGCGCGGGGCGGTATCTGGGGCTGCTGCTGGTCTTCGCCTTCCTGGACTCGCGCGGCTGGCCGGTGAATCCGCAGACACCGTGGCAGCGGATCGGGCGGGTACTCGCCGTGATCGGGCTGTATCTCGTCATCAGCCCGGTACTGGAGGCGGTTGCCACTGCACTGGCACTGCCGGACACGGCGGTGGTGGAGGTAGTGTTGAACGCCATCGGCAACGCGGCGATCTTCATCGGCGGCATCGCCTTGGCGGGGTATTGGCCGCTCACTTCACCTCGAACTCCCCGACCAGCACCGTCTCCGCCTGGTCCTTCAAGCGCAACGTGACCTGCTGGTCGCGCTGGTCGCGGCTGCCCCACTTGGTGCTCAAGCGCAGCATCAACGTGGTGGCGCCGGTGACCAGCTGCTCGCGGCTGCCGAAGTAGTTCGCTTCGATCTTGTAGGTGCCGGGCTTGGCATCACGCAACGAAAACTGCTCCGGGCCATAGCCGCCGGTGAAGTCCTGCGACATCTGCCCGCCCTGGTAGGTCAGCCGGTTGCCGTAGTAGGCGCGCTCGCCATTGGGATCGGTGACCCACAGGTCCATGTCGCTGTTGTCGCTGTCCCAGCTCAGCACCACGCGCAGGTCCAGCGGCATCGCACGGCGCAGGCGCGGGTCGATGGCCGAGGCGTCGACGCGCTCGCGTGCGATCAGCCGGGTCAGTTCATCCAGCGCGATCAGCGAGATGCCGTCGAAGCGGCCATCCCACGGGCGCACCACCACTTCATACAGCGATGCCACCGCCGCCTGGTACTGCCCGGCCGCTTCGAGCGCCAGGCCGAGGTCACGGAAACTCTGCGGCTCCTCCTCGCCCATCGCCAGCACCTGCCGGAATACCGGCACGGCCAGTGCCGGTGCCTTGGCCTGCATCAGGCGGTAGCCAAGCACACGCAACACGTGGCGGTTTTCCAGGTCCATCTCGGCAAGGTTGGAAAGCACGCGCAGGGCCAGCTCACGTTGTCCGCTGGCCAGCAGCAGATCGGCCACGTCCAGATAGAACGCGCTGCTGCCAGCGTGCTGTTCGCGCTCCTGCAGATACAGTGGATACAGCTGCGCCGGCGTGGCATCGCGCAGGCGGCGTGCATAGGCCGAATCCGGTTCCCACGGCGCGAGCGTCAGGGTGATCTGGCCATTGTTGGCCTTGGGTGCGGACTTGGCGCGACGTTCAGTGGTGGCCTCTGCCTGATCGGCAACCGCCGAGGCGGTCAGCTCCACACGGTCCAGCGACATCGGCGCCGCAGGTGCCGGCGGTGGCGCGGCCATCGCCATGGCGACTGGCGCGGCGACGGCGTGCACGTCCGGCTTGGGCCGCGGTGGCGCATCCTTGGGCCAGCGGGTATTCCACCACTGCTCGCGCTCGGCGAACTGGCGGGCGATGCCATCCAGGCGGCGTTTCCGCTCCGTGGTCACGTCCGCCACCGTCACTGCATGGCGCTGATCGTAGGCCGCGCGCAGCGGGGCCGGCGGACGGATGCCGTAACGCAGGTAGTCGTCCAACGTTTCAAGAACCAGCAGCGAGGTATCGGCGGTCACCACACCGAACTGCTGCGACAGCACCTTGGCCGCAGGCGCCCCGGCCGGGTCCGCCGCCAGGGCTGCCAAGCGGGCATTCGCCCACGCGTGGGCGACCAGGCCGCCTTCGGCCACCCGTGCGTTCGCAACGTTGAGCGTGATCGGCTGCGGATCGTTGCCGCCACCGCGCAGCGACAGCAGCACCGTCGCATCGGGACGCAGCACGCGGCCGGTGACACGGATCCAGCCCTGTGTGGCGCTGGAGACATCCACGTTCACGTCCTCCACGCCACGTGCCACGACATCGGCCACGTCGACCGGCTGCTGGAGCAGCAGCGGCAGCACGCCGGGCACCTCTGCCTCGCTGCTCACCTGCAGCAGCTGGCCATGATGGGCGCTGGTCCACGCGCGCAGGCGCGGTGTGTCGGTCTTCGCACCGGCGCTGCTCAGCGCATACAGGCGTTGATCGGGCGACAGCGTGGGCAGCCTCTGGCTGCCGTAGTTGGCCAGGCCATCGCTGACCAGAAGGTACTCGCCGATGGCCGGGTTGGCGGTCCAGTCGCCCAGTGCACTGGCGCCATCGTTGGGCAGTGCCCGCAGGTACTCGCGCAGTGCTGACCAGTCGCCCTGGGTCACCGGGAACTGCCGCGGCGTTTCGCTGCGGTCACGCAGCACCGTCAATTGGACCTGGCCAGTGCCGAGGGCCTGGAAGTACCGATCCAGTACCGCCAGTTCGACCGCGCGGTCGCGTGACCCTGCCGAGCCCGATGCATCCCAGAGCAGGCCGATGCGCCGAGGCAGGACACGTGGCGCGGTGGATGCACGCACCGGCACGCTGGCCAGCAGATAGCGCTGCCCCTCATGCAGGCCGGTGACCACGTCAGTGCTGCGCGCGAGCGGCAGGCTCCATTGCAGTTGGGCAGGCAGATCGGCGCCCCGCCCCTGCCACTGCGCCGCGTAGGCACCGGCCTTCAACGTGAACGCGAGTGGATTGATGCCCACGGCGACCGGCTTGCCCGTCCCGCTGGCCTCCAGCGTCACCGTTACCTGCTCGGCCTGGCGCGCAAAGAACACGGGCAGTGACCACTGCAGGCCCTGCGGGACGGTCGGCAGGCTGTCGCGCAGCACCAGGCGGACGCGACGCTCACCACGCGCCGGGATGGGATAGAGCCGCAGCCGGAACTGATTGCCGGCGGTCTGTTCCAGCAGCCCTGGGTCAACCTGGCGGCGCTCGATCGCCTCGAACACCTGGCGACCCTGCGCCTTGGGGACTGGCACCGCGTCGCGCAGCTCACCATCGATATCCAGTGCGAACCCGGCCACCTGTTGGCCCCCAGCCAGCGGGAACGCCAACTGCCCTTCCAGCACCCGCGCATTGGGATTGTGGAAGGTCAGCTCGATCGTGGTTTCACCCAGCCCCGCCATGACACGGCTGTCGATACGGGCCTCGGTCAGCCGCACCGGCACCTCGGCGCCAGCGACCTGCAGGATCGGCGGCCGTGGCGGCGGGAAACGCCGCGCCTGTGCGTGGGCGCTGGGCAGCTGCCAGCACAGCAGCGCAAGCAGACCGATACTGCGCAGTGCGAGTCCCATGTGACGCTCCTGATCCGATGACACCTCATTGAACGCACGGCGCACGAGAACGGGGTTGAGCGGCGGCAATCGCCTGTTCCGGTCATGGACGCCTCATCCGCGCTGGGCCAAGATCGCCCTCCACGGATTGATGGACCAAGGTTGCCGCATGCGCCTGTTGTTGACCGCCCCGCTGTTGATGGGGCTCGCCCTGCCCGGTTACGCCGCCGCGCCCGTCGAGGGCGTGACGTTCACCCACCACGACTGGACGCTGGCCTGCGACAACACCCGTACCTGTCGCGCCGCCGGTTACCAGGCCGATGACAATGGCGGCGACCCGGTCTCGATCCTGCTCACCCGTGCCGGCGGGCCGGACCAGCCGGTGCAGGCCGAACTGATGCTGGGCCAGTACGACGACAACACCGCCACCCAGCGGCTCAGCCTGCAGATCAACGGCACTTCGCTCGGCCCGATGCAGTTCGATGCCGCCGATGGCACCGCTACTTTTTCCGCCAAGCAGCTCGCTGCCCTGCTCGCCTCACTGACACGCAACAGCCGCATCGAGCTGATCGGCGACGATGGCGCGCGCTGGACGGTCTCTGATCAGGGCGCCTCGGCCGTGCTGTTGAAGATGGATGCGTTCCAGGGTCGCCTTGGCACACCCGGCGCGTTGATGCGCAAGGGCACGCTCGCCGAATCCTCGGTGCCGCCCGCACTGCCGGTGCCGGTCGTGCAGCTGGGCAAGCCGGTGGCCACCCGCCCGGCGGATACCGCGCTGGCCGCATCGCCGGCGCTGCGTGCCGCCCTCGCAGCAGTGACTTCAGCCGACGATTGCGAAGCGCTGGGACCCAGCGGCAGCGTGTCGCCCGGCGAGGAACCCGAAGCGCTGACGGTGCAGCGGCTCAGTGCCGACAAACTGCTGGTCTCGCTGAGCTGCTGGCGCGGCGCGTACAACACCGGTGACGGCTACTGGGTGATCAACGACCGCGCGCCGTACCAGCCGCGGCTGGTCACCACGGCAGCGGTCGGTGATGAGGTGCGCACCATCCAGGAGGCGCACAAAGGCCGTGGCCTTGGCGATTGCTGGTACTCCACCACCTGGGGCTGGACCGGCACGCAGTTCGTCAAGACGGAAGAGAGCAGCACCGGGCTGTGCCGCCTGGTCGCCGCTGGCGGCGCCTGGGAGATGCCGACACTGGTGACCAAGGTGCAGGAATGAACCACTCGATCGACGCGATCACCGTTGGCCCGGCGATGCTCAGTCGTCGCCGTCTTCCCAGCCGTCGAACGGGAACAGCGCGGGCAGGATCGTCTCCATGACCGCCATGCTCTGCATCACGGCGTGGTCGGCCGAGTACGGGCGCGAGACTACGGCGTGATGTGCGTGCACAGGCCTGTCCGGTGCGCTGGAGAGGTGTTCGACGTAAGCGACAAGCAGACGTTGCGCGGCCTGATGCCGATCCGGGCCGTCCTGGGCCGCGCGCAGCGCTGCATGCGCGGGACGCAACGCGGCGGCATCGGGCAGGTGGCAGGTGTAGGCCAGCGTACCGGTCTGATCGTCGGCATCCCGGTAGTCATCCGGGTCGTCCGAGGGCTGGTAGGCCGTGGCCACGCAGCGGGTCCGGCGTAGCCGCGCCATCACCGCGGCAACCGCATCGTCGACGGTGATCGGACCGGTGGACGCGCCGTCTCCGCCCTCGATCCGTGCGGCCAGTTCCTGCCGCAGCAGCCACGCCACACTTTGGCGCGAGCCTTCCAGGTCCGGGAATTCGAAGCCCTCGCGGGCGGAGAGTTCGGTGCGTGCGGTCTCGTCACCCTGCAGCACGATGCGACTCTGCAGATCGAAGCGTTCGGTAGGCGACAGGCGCATGTGGGTCTGCGCGGTGCGGCTCAGGTCAGGCATCCGCGCAGTGCTCCACGATCAGCTGGATCGCGCCACCGCCCCGGTAGTCATCGCTGACCAGCCGGTAGGCGATATGGACGTGGTTGGCCGGCGCATTGCCGGTCCAGCCGCTGAAGTGGATGGCGCTGACCGGCTCGGGGCGGCCCGGCACGCGCAGGCTCAGCTTGAGATGTTTCTCTTTGAGCACCTGCCAGCG
>DMZT01000507.1 GCA_003484865.1 Stenotrophomonas sp. | reverse complement strand
GCCAGCGGCCGGCACTACCAACGAGCGCATGGCGGGAACCCTTTCAGTGCTTGAGCCACCACAGGGTAGTGAGGCCCGCCAGCAGGATCACCCCGCCCCAGGTGCGCAGGGCACTGCTGCGCAGCATCAGCAGCTGCTCGGCCATGCGCTTCCAGGCCAACGGGGCGGCGAACAGGAACAGGCCTTCGAGCACGGCGACCAGGCACAGGGCCGAGAACAGATCTTTCATGACATCTCCACAAACAAAACGGGGACCCGGTCTGCACCGGGTCCCCGTGGATGACTACCGCCTGCGGCCTCAGCGATCGCTCTTGAGGTACTGCAGGAACGGGTCGTTCTTGTCGAGCACGATCACGCCGTTGCCGTCGGTCATGGAGCCACGGTAGGCCTCCAGGCTGCGGTAGAAGGCGTAGAACGACGGGTCGGCCGAGCCGGCCTTGCCGTAGATGCGGGCGGCATCGGCATCGCCGGCACCGCGCAGCTGCTGGGCGTCGCGCTCGGCTTCGGCCACGATCACGGTGCTCTCGCGGTCGGCCTGGGCACGGATGGTCAGCGACTGCTCTTCACCCTCGGCGCGCAGCTTGGCCGCTTCCTGCTTACGCTGGGCGCGCATGCGCTCGTACACATCGTTGATCACCTGGCTGTCGGTCGGCAGGTCGATCTGCTTGATGCGCAGGTCGATGATCTGCATGCCCAGCGCCTTGACCGACTCGTTGATGCCGGTCAGCTGGTTGGCGATCAGTTCGCTGCGATCCCCAGACACCAGCTGCTGCAACGAACGCGAGTTGATCTGGTTGCGCAGGGAGTCGGTGATGATCGGGGCCAGGCGGGCATTGGCCACGCGGGCATCGCCGCCGGTCGCACGGAAGTACGCGCGCACGTCGGAGATGTAACCGATGGCGAAGAAGTCGACGCTGACGTCCTTCTGCTCGGCGGTGAAGTAACGGGCCGGGGCGGTGTCGAGCACCTGGAAACGGCGATCGAACACGCGCACCGTTTCCACCAGCGGCACCTTGAAGTGCAGGCCCGGCTTGATGTCCGCACGGACCACCTTGCCCAGGTTCAGCACCATCGCGGTCTGGTCCTCACGGACCACGTAGACCGAACCCAGCAGGCCGAGCAGGACCGCTACGGCCAGACCAATCCACAGTGAACTTCTCATCGGCTGCCCTCCTCACGACCGGTCGGGCGCGTCGTCGGACGCTCCGCATTGCGAACGCCATCCACGGCCGTGCTGGCAGGCAGCGACGGCAGCATGACTTCCGGGGTCACCGCCGGAGCGGCATTGGTGCTGGTGCGGTTGTCGCCCGGCATCGGCACGTAGATCAGCTGGCGGCCATCGCCACCGATGATCTTGCGGTTCTCCGAGAGCACCTTCTGCACCGTTTCCAGCCACAGGCGCTTGCGCGTGACCTCCGGGGCGTCCTTGTACTGGACCTGCAGCAGGCTGAAGCGCTCGGCATCACCCTCCGCCTTGGCGACCACGGCCTGCTTGTAGCCTTCAGCGGTGGTCCGGGCCCGTGAGGCCTGGCCGCGCGCTTCCGGAACCACCTTGGCCGCGTAGGCCTGGGCTTCGTTGATCAGACGCTCCTTGACCTGCTGGGCACCGTTGACCTCATCGAAGGCCGGCTTGACCTCCTCGGGCGGGCGGGCATCGGGCAGGGTCAGGCCGGTCACGGACAGACCGGTGCGGTAGCTGCCGAGCGAGGCCTGCAGGCGCTCTTCGGCGGCCACGGCCAGCGGGCCACGGTTGTTGAGCACGTTGTTGAGGTCGGCACGACCGACCTGCTCACGCACCGCGCTCTGCGCGGTCTGTTCCAGCACCTGGTCGGCATCGACCGAGCCGAACAGGTACAGGCGCGGATCGTCGATGCGGTACTGGACGTTGAGCGAGACGTTGACGATGTTCTCGTCGCGGGTCAGGACCGGCACCTGGCTGCTGAACGTCTTGATCTCGGTGGCATTGACCTTGGTCACCGATTCCAGCGGCCACGGCAGCTTGAAGTTCGGGCCAGGCTGCAGGATGCGATGGAACTGACCGAAGCGCAGCACGACGCCGCGTTGCTGTTCGCCGATCAGCTGGAAGCTGGAGAACAGCAGCAGCAACACCGCAGCCACTGCGACCCACCGCAGGATGCCGCCATCGAACAGGTCTTTCAGCGGACCGGGCAAACCGCCCCATCCGCCGCCATTGCCGCCACCGCGAGGACCGAACGGCCCACGTCGATTCTCGTCGGGGCCTTGTCCGCCCTTGTTGCCGCCGGGTGTATTCCAGGCCATGCACGCTCCATCAAGGTAAGGTTGCCTGCGGGCCACTCCCGCACCGTCAACCGTTAAAACGTTAAATCGCTGTCGATTCTACTAGATGGGGCAGATCGACAGGATTGGAAGGGGGCACGCATCTCGGGGAACGATTCATAACCGCCTCCGCGACCGTCCGTGAGGGTCCCCGCGCGCCGGAGCAGCGGGTAAGGTGGTGTTTTCCCCCGTCAGGCATCTTCATGGCAATTCCCGACCGGTTCAACGCTTTCCGCATCCACCAGGACGATACCGGCTACCACGCCGGGCTGGAACCGATCGGCCTGGACCAGCTCAACCCCGGCGAGGTGGTCCTCCGCGCGCACTGGTCCTCGGTCAACTATAAAGATGCGTTGGCCGGCACCGGCAAGGGCAAGATCCTGCGACGCTTCCCGCTGGTCGGTGGTATCGACGTGGCCGGCACGGTGGTCGCTTCGACCGACCCGGCCTACCGCGAAGGCGATGCGGTACTGGCCACCGGCTGCGGGCTGAGCGAGACCCGCGATGGCGGCTACAGCCCGTATGTGCGCCTGGCCGCCAGTGCGGTGATCCCGCAGCCGACGGGACTCACCCCGCGTGAGGCGATGATTTTGGGCACGGCCGGCTTCACCGCTGCGCTGGCCCTGGTGCGGATGCTGGACAACCGGCAGACCCCCGCCCACGGACCGCTGGCCGTGACCGGGGCGACCGGCGGGGTCGGCTCGCTGGCGGTGGACATCTTCACCCGGGCGGGTTTCGAGGTGCACGCGATCAGCGGCAAGGCCGACCAGGCCGACTACCTGCGTGGACTGGGTGCCCGCGAGGTCCTGCCGCGGGATGTGCTGGCGACCGCCCGGCCGATGGAATCGGCGCGCTTCGGCGGCGGCCTGGACAACGCCGGCGGCGCGATGCTGACCAGCCTGCTGGCCCAGACCGTGCCCTACGGCTCGGTGGTCAGTGCCGGCCTGGCCGCGGGTCCGGCGCTGGACATGACGGTCATGCCGTTCATCATCCGCGGCGTGTCGCTGATCGGTGTGTCGTCCTCCAGCGCACCGCGTGATCTGCGCGAAGCGGTCTGGGCGAAGCTTGGCGGCGCCTGGAAACCGGCGCATCTGGAGACGATCTGCACGGGCGAAGTCGGGCTGGATGGCCTGCCGGCGGCGTTCGATACCCTGCTCGCGGGCGGCCACCACGGCCGCACGGTGGTACGAATCGACTGAGCGTGGCAGCCGGGCGACGGACGGCACGTCCGGCGCTTCACGACGGTGCGAGGCCCGCACTACACTGCGGGCATCACACGGGGAACACCATGGCACGCATTCTGATCGTCGACGATTCACCGTCGCAGCTGTTGGGGATACAGCGGATCGTCGAAAAACTCGGTCACCAGATCCTGACCGCCACCGATGGCGCCGCCGGGGTCGAAACGGCCAAGGCCGAACTGCCCGATCTGGTGCTGATGGACGTGGTGATGCCCAACCTCAATGGTTTCCAGGCGACCCGCACGCTGGCGCGCGACGCCTCGACCAAGCACATTCCGGTGATCCTGGTGACCACCAAGGACCAGGACACCGATCGCATGTGGGGCATGCGTCAGGGCGCCAAGGCCTATATCACCAAGCCGTTTTCGGAAGACGAACTATCCGAGGTGCTGGAGCGCGTTTTCAGCCACCAGGAACCGCCGACGGCGTGAGCTGATGGCACGGTGAGCCGACCAACGGTCGGCTTCTACCGCCAAGGCAATCGCGGCCGCCCCGGTAGACACCGACCGTTGGTTAGTGCGCAACGATGACCCGGACGCCGCGCACCACCTGCCTCAGACCTTCTCGCCAAATGCCTTGGCCAGCGTCTTGTACGCTTTCTTCTGCGCCTCATCGGTCGGCGCCGGCGCAATGATCTCCAGCTCCACGATCTGATCGCCATCCGGGTTGCCCGGCAGGCCGCGGCCACGCAGGCGCAGCTTGCGGCCGGCATCGGACTCGGCCGGCACCTTCAGCTCCACCGCACCGCCCAGGGTCGGCACGCTGATGCTGGTCCCCAGCGCGGCCTGCCACGGGGTCACCTGCAGGGTGTACAGAATGTTGCGGCCATCCACCTCGAACTGCGGGTGCTCGGCGTATTCCACTTCCAGCAGCAGGTTGCCGCCACCGGTGCCCTGCCCGGTCAGGCGGATCACCTGGCCCGGGCGGATGCCCTTGGGGACGCGCACATCCAGCTGCTTGCCGCCCACGTTGATGCGCAGGCTGTCGCCCTGATAGGCCGCTTCCAACGGCACCGACAGCTTGGCGCGGGTATCGCGGGTCGGCTGCGGCCCCTGGCTGGCGCCGCCGAAGCCACTGGCGCGACCACCGCCACCGCCGCGCTGGCGCGCGAACAGGCTCTCGAAGAAATCGCTGAAGCCGCCGCCACCGGCGCCGCCCCCG
>DMZT01000508.1 GCA_003484865.1 Stenotrophomonas sp. | reverse complement strand
GGTCTCGCCCTTGGCGGCCTGTTCGGCCAGACGCACCTTCTGGCGGGTCAGCACCAGGGTGTGGTGCTTGCCGTCGACGCCCTCTTCGGCCGGAATGAACTCCAGGCGGACCTGGGTATCGCTCTTGCCGCGGATCTTGGCCACCACATCATCGATGCGCCAGCCGATCACGTCTTCCAGCGGACCGGACTTGCCCTGGCCCACGCCGACGATGCGGTCGCCCGGCTTCAGCGTGCCGTTGACCGCGGCCGGGCCACCGGCGATGACCTCGCGGATCACCACCATGTCGTCCTGGCGCTGCAGCTGCGCGCCGATGCCTTCCAGCGACAGCGACATCGCCTGGTTGAAGTTCTCGGCGGTGCGCGGGGTGAAGTAATCGGTGTGCGGATCCACGGCGCTGGTGTAGGCGTTGAGGAAGAACTGGAACACGTCCTCGCCCTTGAGCTCATTGACCGACTTTTCCAGCGTGGCATAACGCTTGTCCAGCGTCTTGCGGATCTCGGCCGGCTGCTTGCCGGCCAGCTTCAGGCGCAGCCAATCGTTCTTGACCGACTTGCGCCACAGATCGTCCAGTTCGGCGCTGCTCGCGGCCCACGGCACGTCCTTGCGGTCGTACTCGAACTTCTCATCGGTGCTGAAATCGAAATCGGTCTTGAGCAGCTTGCGCGCATAGCCGACACGCTCACCCACGCGCTGCTTGTAGACCGCGAACACCTGGAACGCCGGTTCCAGCTCGCCGCCGCGGATGGCGGTGGCGATGTTGGCCTCGAACGGGGCGAAGCGGGTGATGTCGGCCTGGGTGAAGAACTGCTTGCTGCTGTCGAGCGACTCCAGGTAGCGCTTGAAGACGTCCTTGGAGGTCGCCGCATCCAGTGCGCGCGGCCGGTAGGCGTATCGGCTGTCCGAGAGCAGTCCGTAGACCAGCTTGGAGGTGGTCACCTGGTCGGCCGTGGCAGCCGAAGGCAGCGCGGGCGAATCGGCGTAGGCGGCCAGTGCCATCGGCGCGGTGAGCGCCAGGGCCATCAGGAATGCGGGGGCTTTGAATTTCATGGACTAGCTCGTGGCACCTTGCCAAGGGAGAGACTGCGTGCATTACAGACACCACGACAGTGCCGAAAGTTGCCGCGTTTGTCACCGGGGCCTTCAGCCTACCGAGGCCGTTGGAGAAATTTGTGAATACCGGGGAGAACGGCGGGCAGGCACAGGCCTGCGGCCATCCGCGGTTCAGGGCCGCGGCCGGGGAAAGACGAGTGGGGATTGGCAGAACGGGCCCCGAAGGGCCCGCGGGATCAACCGGCGACGCCGGCGTCGGCCGCCTGGCGGTCGGCATGGTAGGACGAACGCACCATCGGCCCGGAAGCGACGTGGCTGAAGCCCAGCGCATTGCCGTACTCCTCCAGCGCCTTGTACTCCTCGGGGGTCCAGTAACGCAGCACCGGGTGGTGATGCGCGGTCGGCTGCAGGTACTGGCCGATCGTGATCATGTCCACGTCGTGCTCGCGCAGGTCGCGCAGCGTGGCCTGCACCTGCTCCAGGGTCTCGCCGAGGCCGAGCATGATGCCGGACTTGGTGGCGATCTCCGGGTGCTGGGCCTTGAACTTCTTGAGCAGGGTCAGCGACCACTGGTAATCCGCGCCCGGGCGCACGTTGCGGTACAGGTCCGGCACGGTTTCGATGTTGTGGTTGAACACATCCGGCGGGTTGGTCGCCAGGATCTCCAGCGCGCGCTCCATGCGGCCCTTGCCACGGAAATCCGGGGTCAGCACTTCGATCTTGGTCTTGGGCGACCTGGCACGGATGGCACCGATGCAGTCGGCGAAGTGCTGGGCACCGCCGTCGCGCAGGTCATCGCGATCGACGCTGGTCACCACCACATACTTCAGGCCCATGTCGGCCACGGTCTGGGACAGGCTGGCCGGTTCATTGGCGTCCGGCGGCTTGGGCCGGCCGTGGGCGACGTCGCAGAACGAGCAACGACGGGTGCAGACCTCGCCGAGGATCATGAAAGTCGCGGTGCCGTGGCTGAAGCACTCGTGGATGTTGGGGCAGCTGGCTTCCTCGCAGACCGTGACGAGGCGGTTCTCACGCAGCTTGGCCTTGAGGTTCTGCACGGCGTTGCCGGAGGGAATCCGCACGCGGATCCACGACGGCTTGCGCAGCACCGGCACGTCGGCGAACTGCACCGGCGAGCGGCCGATCTTGTCACCGCCGATCTGTTTGACGCCGGTCTGCAACGGGGCGGCGGACGGCGTGTCGCCCTGCACAACCTGCAGGGGAATGAGGCGAGCGGTGGTTTCAGTCATGGCCTTGGTCGGCGGCGTTCACGCCGCGTCAGTCAAATCGGGTAGTTCAGCGGCCGGCTCGAGGTCCAGGCCGAACTGGCGGGCCAGATGGCCCAGCAGCACCGGCGTGACGGCCGCCATGCCGGACGGTCCCCCCAAGTCTACCACCGAGGTCACCTGCAGCCCTTGATAGCCACAGGGGTTGATCCGGCGGAACGGTTCCAGGTCCATGGCCACATTGAAGGACAGGCCATGGAAAGTGCAGCCGCGGCGGACGCGGATGCCGAGCGCGGCCACCTTGGCCCCGCCCACGTAGACCCCGGGCGCGCCATCCAGGCGCTCGGCGCCGATGTTCCAGTCGCCCAGGGTGTCGATGATGGCCTGTTCGATCCGGCACACGTAGTCGCGCACGCCGATCCCCAGTCGCCGCAACTGCAGCAGCGGGTAGATCACCAGCTGGCCGGGGCCGTGGTAGGTCACCTGGCCGCCACGGTCGACATGCAGAACGGGAATATCGCCCGGGGCGAGCACGTGCTCGTCCTTGCCGGCCTGGCCCAGGGTGAACACCGGGTCGTGCTCGACCACCCACAGTTCATCGCGGGTGGCATCGGTGCGGGCATCGGTGAAACGCTGCATGGCGTGCCAGACCGGGGCATAGGGCTGGCGGCCGAGGTCACGCACGAGGGCCGGTTGCGGCGCCCGGTCGCCCGGGGCCGCGGCAGTGGCGCAGCTGGCTACAGCGTCCACTTCACTTCCGGGTGGTCGCGCAGCGCGTTGTGGGCGGCATCGTACTGTTCGCGGTTGTCGGCCTTGAACACCAGTCGCACGGACACGTACTTGCCGTTGGACGAGTGTTTCCAGCTGACCCGTTCGGTCAGCACTTCCAGGCCGGCGAGCTCGAGCAGGCGCGGCAGTTCGCGTTCCAGGTCGTTGCCGGCCGCGCCCATGGCGCTGAGTTCGAACTGGCCGGGGAACTGGAAGCCGTGGTCGGGGTTGTCAGACTTGATCTCCATGACCCGGATTATGGGGATGCCCGCGCCCGAACCCAAGCACTGCTTGATCGTGCGCACAGCGGTACCGAACGGCACGTGAAAACGCCTGTATCGCCACTGATACGCAGCAGTGCGTGCGCAGCCCTGTTCACAGGATCACGCTCTGACTACGCTGTACCAGCTTAAGAAAGAATAAATCCCAGTCTGGTATCCCATGTCCTTGAAGCCCTTCGCGCTGCCGGCCGCGCTTGCCGGTGTCCTCGCCCTGGCGGCGCCTGCCGCCCAGGCTGCCTCCCAATGCGGGCCCGATGCGATGCGCGAGCATCCGCCGCAGGTCAATTTCCGCGTTGACAACGATCTGTTCGGCGGCAAGGACCAGGATCAGGGCTATACCAACGGGGCCCAGATCACCTTCGTGTCGCCGAATCTGGTCGACTACACCGACGACCCATGCCTGCCGCGCCTGGCGCGCTGGGTCAACAGC
Organism: Stenotrophomonas sp.; assembly: GCA_003484865.1. GTDB lineage: Bacteria > Pseudomonadota > Gammaproteobacteria > Xanthomonadales > Xanthomonadaceae > Stenotrophomonas. The sequence continues at coordinate 2,509 of DMZT01000508.1, read as the reverse complement.
CACCTGGAGCGGCTGCACCCGGGCGAGTTCGAACAGCAGAACATGATCTTCAGCCTGGCCCAGGGAATTTTCACCCCGACCGATTTCACCCGGAAGGACCTGATCGAAGATGACCGCCCGTATGCGGGCGTGCTGATCGGCAGCTTCGGGTACAACGCGCGCCGCGGCGACCGGCTGCAGACAACGCAGCTGGCGTTGGGCGTGGTCGGGCCCTGGGCACAGGGCGAAGAAGTGCAGAACGCGGTGCACGAGCTGCTGGGCGATGAGAAGTTCCAGGGCTGGGACAACCAGCTGCACAACGAGCCGGTGTTCATGCTGACCCACGAGCGGATGCGCCGGTGGCCGGCCGATGCCACGGAGAACCTGGGCGGCTGGGGCTGGGATGCGATCAGCCATTACGGTGGCGCGGTGGGCAACCTGGCCACGCACCTCAATGCCGGTGGCGAAGTGCGCTTCGGCTGGAAGCTGCCGGACGATTTCGGCAGTACCCCCCTGCGCCCGGCCGGTGAGAACACGGCGCCGACGCGCGGTGGCAAGCCGAGCGGGTGGTCGTGGCATCTGTTCGCCACGACCGATGCGGCGTGGGTGATCCGCGATATCACGCTGGACGGCAACACGTTCCGCAACAGCCACAGTGTCGACAAGCGACATGTGGTCGGCCAGGCCGGGTACGGGCTGGCGGTGATGCGTGGGCGCTGGAAGTTCGCGCTGGCGCGCTACCACAGCACGCGCGAGTTCGATGGGCAGCGCGAGGCGCCGGTGTTTGGCAGCTTCACGATCAGCCGGTCGCTGTAAGTGCGAGGAGCCGGCCAGCGGCCGGCACTACCCGGATCCGCACCGGTTCACCTGGTAGCTGCCGACCGTTGGTCGGCACACCCCCACACGGCCCATCGCCCACCCAAAAAAAAGACCGGCATGCGCCGGTCTTTTTTCAGTGCGGTCGAACCGGATTACTCCGATTCCCACCACATCCAGAAGCTGTCCCACAGACGCTTGAAGAAGCCGGCTTCTTCCACGGCGGCCACGGCCACCAGCGGCGCCTGGGCGACGACCTGGTTGTCCAGCATCACCTTCAGCGTGCCGACCTGCTGGCCAGCGGTGAACGGGGCCTCGAGGGTCTTGGGAACATCGATGCTCGGCTTGAGATCGTTGTAGCGGCCGCGCGGGACGCTGACCAGCATCGGCTGGGCCACGCCCAGCTGCAGCGTGGCGGTCTTGCCCTTCCACACCTTGTGCTCGGCCACGACCTTGCCCGGCTCGTACATGCGGTGGGTTTCGAAGAAGCGGAAGCCCCAGTTGAGCAGGGCCAGGCTGTCATCGGCGCGCTGCTTTTCCGAACCGCCACCGAGGACCACCGCCACCAGACGCTGGTCGCCGCGCTGGGCCGAACTCATCAGGCAGTAGCCGGCTTCGGAGGTATGGCCGGTCTTGATGCCGTCCACGCTCTGGTCGCGCCACAGCAGCAGGTTGCGGTTGGGCTGGGTGATGTTGCCCACGGTGAATTCCTTCACCTTGTTGTAGGCGTAGGTCTCCGGGTAGTCACGCACCATCGCGCGGCCCAGCAGCGCCAGGTCATAGGCGGTGGTGTGGTGGCCCGGGGCGCTCAGACCATGGGCGTTGACGAAGTGGGAGTCCTTCATGCCGATCTTGGCGGCGTAGCTGTTCATCAGCGAGGCGAAGGCTTCTTCGCTGCCGGCGACGTGCTCGGCCAGGGCGATCGCGGCATCGTTGCCGGACTGGATCGCCATGCCCTTTTCCATGTCTTCCAGGCGCGCGGTCTGGTTGACCGGGAAGCCGCTGTAGCTGCCGTCGGTACCGGCGCCGCCCTCGCGCCAGGCGCGCTCGCTCATCATCACCTGGTCGTCGGTACGGACCTTGCCGTTCTTGACCTCGGCGGCCACGACATACGAGGTCATCACCTTGGTGATGCTGGCCGGGGCCAGTTGTTCGTGCACGTTTTCACCGGCCAGGACCTGCCCGGTGGCGTAATCCATCAGGATCCAGGCCTTGGAGACGCTGGGCTTCGGGGCCGGCGGCGTGGCCACGGTGGCCGGTGCGGCGGCGGCGGGAGCAGGCGCCGGTGCCGGGGTCGGCAAGGGGGTCTGGGCGGAAACCATGCCCACGAACAGGGTCGTGGCCATGGCAGCGGCGGCAAAGCGGAATTTCATCGGACAGCAAGCTCCTGGAGGGCGCCAAGGGGGGATGAGGGATAAGGGGCATTGTAGGCCCAAGGAGCGGCGGCACGCGCTGGCGTGCCGCGGGCAGCGGAAGGCTCAGTCCTTCACGATCTGCGGCGCCCCGAAGCCCAGACCGGCAATCCGGCCGGCAAGTTCCGAGGCACTGGCATGGTCGGGGGCCGGCACGCGCAGGCGCCACAGGGTGCGCCCGCCACTGACGATGTCACTGATGCTGGCCCCGGCGATCCCCGCCGAGGACAACTGGCCGAGCGCACGGGTGGCGTTGTCGCGGCTGGCAAAGCTGGCGACCTGCAGCAGCACGCTGCCGAGCA
>DMZT01000019.1 GCA_003484865.1 Stenotrophomonas sp. | reverse complement strand
CAGCCGCCGCCAAGGGCGATCAGGGCGGCTACGAGCTACCGTCGCCGGCCCTGCAGGCCGTGGTCGATGCGCCGCGTGCCCCGACCCTGAGCCTGTCCCCGCGCCGTGACCTGGCCGCGCTGCTGCAGACACCGCCGCTGCCGTCGATCAACGACGTGGCCCAGCCCGAACTGAAGCTGGCCGGCCTGCGCATCAACCCGGCCACGCATTCGGCCAGCCGCTTCAGCTTCGCCGACAAGCTGTGGCTGATGAGCGTCGCCGATGGCAAGGAGCGCCAGATCAGCGGGTTGCCGCAGCCGTTGTCGATCGCCACCTTTGCCTGGTCGCCGGACCAGAAGTACATCGCCTTCAACCAGGTGCAAGCGGCCACCCGCACCAATGAGCTGTGGATCGTCGATGTCGAGGCCGGTTCGGCGCGCCGCCTGGTCGGTGATCTGAACACGGTGATGGGCGATGGCTACAGCTGGCAGCCCGACAGCCGCGGCCTGCTGGTGATGCAGCAGCTCAAGGGGCAGGGTGCGGCACCGGCCGCCGGCGGCATCCCGACCGGCCCTGCGATCCAGCAGACCGAGGCCGACGCCGGTGTGCGCACGATCCGTACCTACCAGGACATGCTCAAGAACGAGGCCGATGCCCGCCTCTTCGACTACTACGCCAGCGCGCAGCCGGCCAAGGTCGCGCTCAACGGCGTGACCACGCCGCTGTCCACCGGTGGGGTGTACTGGGATGTCACCCTCTCCCCGGATGGCCGTTACCTGCTGAGCGAGCGGGTGGTGCGTCCGTATTCCTATCTGGTGCCGGCCAGCGCGTTCGCGCGTCGCATCGAAGTGCTGTCCGCCGTGGACGGCAAGCTCGAACACACCGTCGCCGACCTGCCGTTGAAGGAAGGCCTGCCGACCGGCAACGATGCGGTGGCCACCGGCGTGCGCCGGATCGACTGGCGCGCCGATGCACCGGCGACCCTGGTCTGGGCCGAAGCGCAGGACGGCGGCGACCCGAACCGCGAGGCCAAGGTGCGCGATGCGGTGCTGATGCACGCCGCCCCCTTCGATAAGCCGCCGGTGACGCTGGCGCAGCTGGGCAGCCGTTACGCGGGCATCCAGTGGGGCCGTGGCGATCTGGCGCTGCTCAACGAATCGTGGTGGAAGAACCGCGAGGTCAAGCAGTGGCGGATCGCGCCGGACCAGCCGGAGAAGGCGGCGGAACTGCTGTCGGCGCGTTCCTCCCAGGACCGCTACAACGACCCGGGCCGCCCGGGCCTGGTGCGCGACGTCAACGGTCGCTCGCGCCTGCAGGTCAGCGCCGATGGCCGCAGCATCTTCCTGTACGGGCTGGGCGCCTCGCCGGAAGGCGACCGTCCGTTCGTGGATCGCCTTGATCTGGACAGCAAGCAGACCACCCGCCTGTTCCACTCGCAGGCGCCGTCCTACGCCGCGCCGGTGGCGCTGCTTGACCAGGAAGGCACCTCGCTGCTGCTGACCCGCGAATCGCCCGACGAGCCGGCCAACTTCTACGTGCAGTCGCTGGCCGATGCCACCGCCGCACCGAAGGCGTTGACCCACTTCCAGCACCCGCTGCCGCAGCTGCGTGGGGTGAGCAAGGAGCAGATCCGCTACAAGCGCAACGATGGCGTCGACCTGACCGCCACGCTGATGCTGCCGCCGGGCTACAACGCGAAGAAGGACGGTCCGTTGCCGCTGCTGATGTGGGCCTATCCGGGCGAGTTCAAGACGGCCGAGGCCGCCAGCCAGGTCACCGATTCCCCGTACCGCTTCAACGCGATCAGCTACTGGGGCCCGCAGGCGTTCCTGGCCAAGGGCTACGCGGTGCTGGTCAGCCCCTCGATGCCGATCATCGGCGAGGGCGACAAGGAGCCGAACGACACCTACCTGCCGCAGCTGATCGCCAATGCCGAGGCGGCCGTGAATGAAGTGGTGCGGCGTGGCGTGACCGACCGTGAGCACATCGCGATCGGTGGCCACTCCTACGGTGCGTTCATGACCGCCAACCTGCTCGCGCATACCCGCCTGTTCAAGGCCGGCATCGCGCGCAGCGGTGCGTACAACCGCACGCTGACCCCGTTCGGCTTCCAGGCCGAAGAGCGCAACTACTGGCAGGCGCAGGACGTCTACCAGAAGATGTCGCCGTTCAACTATGCCGACAAGATCAAGGACCCGATCCTCTTCATCCACGGCGTGGACGACAACAATTCCGGCACGTTCCCGATCCAGAGCGAGCGCATGTTCGCCGCGGTGAAGGGGCTGGGCGGTACCTCGCGCCTGGTGATGCTGCCCAACGAATCGCATGCTTACCGCGCGCGCGAATCGATCATGACCATGCTGGCCGAAAGCGAGCGGTGGCTGGAGCAGACCGTAGGCGAGGGCAAGCCGGTCAAGAAGAAGCGCTGATCGGCCCTGGCCGGCACCCATCGTGATGGGGCCGGCCACGATCCGATGCGGATCCTGGTCGTTGATGCCGGCCGTTGGCCGGTACGGAAAATGACAGGTAGGTACCGGCCGTTGGCCGGTACGAAAAATGACGGGTGGGTACCGGCCGTTGCCGGTACGAAAAATGATGGGTAGGTACCGGCCGTTGGCCGGTACGAAAAATGATCGGCAAGCGCCGGCCAGCGGCCGGCACTACCAGATGTAACTATTTGCGCGACGCAGCAACGACGCGATTGTGGGTTAGGCTTGAGCGGATTCCGTTCCCGAGGCCAGTGCGTCGCAGATGAACGAGTACCGTAGCAGCATCGTTTTTGCCACTCCCGATATTCCCCTGCGTGACGATGTACGCCGACTCGGCGCACTGGTCGGCGACCTGCTCGCCGAGCAGGTCTCCACGCAGTTTTTCGATGATGTGGAACAGGTGCGTACGCGCGCCATCGCCCGCCGCGAAAGCGACGCCCCGCTGTCCGACCTCAACGATGCCCTGACCGGCCTGCCGCCCGAGCGCGCCGAAGCGATGGTGCGTGCGTTCAGTACCTACTTCCAGGTGGTGAACATCGCCGAGCGCGTGCACCGCATCCGCCGTCGCCGTGACTACCAGCGTGCCGGTACGGCCACGCCGCAGCCGGATGGCCTGCAGGACGCACTGGTCAATCTCAAAGCGCAGGGCGTGACCCTGGCCGAGCTTGCCGAGTGGCTGCCGCGCATCGATATCGAGCCGGTGTTCACCGCGCATCCGACCGAAGCGGTCCGCCGTGCGCTGCTGGAAAAAGAGCAGTTGATGGTTGCCAGCCTGGTCGACAACCTCGACGGCCAGCGCACGCCGGGTGAAGCCGCCGCCGACGCGGCACGTTTCCGCATGGCCCTGACGGCGTCGTGGCAGACCACCGATTCCTCGCCTGTGCGCCCGACCGTGGACGACGAGCGGGAGCATGTCGGCTTCTACCTGGTGCAGGTGCTGTACCGGGTGATTCCGGTGCTGTACGAATCGCTGCAGCAGGCGCTGCTGGATACCTACGGCGAGGAACTGCCGCTGCCGCGCCTGCTGCGCTTCGGCACGTGGGTGGGCGGCGACATGGATGGCAATCCGAACGTGGACGCCGGCACCATCCGCAACACGCTCGATGCGCAGCGCCAGGCCGTACTCGGCCGCTACCAGAAAGACCTGCTGCAGCTGGCCAGCCTGCTCAGCCAGTCCACCGAGCGGGTGGCGGTCAGCGATGCGCTGCAGGCACGTGTGGAGCAGTACAAGGTGCTGCTGCCCAAGGTCACCTCGCGGCCGCGACATGCCGACATGCCCTACCGCCTGCTCAACGACCGCATGCGCGCACGCGTGCAGGCGACGATGGACGATGCGGAAGGCGCCTACGCGTCGCCGCAGGAACTCACCGACGACATCGAGCTGATCCTGCGCAGCCTGCACGACAACAAGGGCGACCACGCGGGCGGTTTCGCGGTGCGCCGCCTGCTGTGGCGGGTGCGTACCTTTGGCTTCCATCTGGCACGGTTGGACGTGCGCCAGGAGTCCAGCGTGCACGGCCGCGCGCTCGCCAGTGTGCTGGATGGGCAGGACGCCTGGGACGCCGCCGACGCGGTCACCCGCGCCGCGCGCCTGGCCCCGTTCGCCAGTGGCGAGCAGGCGCTGCCGGCGAGCGATGAGGAGGGCGGTGAGCGGCTGGATGCAGTGTTCGCGGCACTGGCCGATGCACGCCGGCGACACGGTGCCGATGCGCTGGGCAGCTACATCATCTCGATGGCGCACGACCGCAGCGATGTGCTCGCCGTACTCGCGCTGGCGCGCCGCGGCGGCCTGGTGGATGACGCCGGCGCGGTGCCGCTGGACATCGCGCCGTTGTTCGAAACCGTGGATGACCTCAAGCGCGGTACCGACACCCTGCGCGATCTGCTGGCCGACCCGGTCTACCGCACGCACCTGGCCTCGCGCGGTGATGTGCAGATGGTGATGCTCGGCTATTCGGACAGTGGCAAGGACGGTGGTATCGCGGCCTCGCGCTGGGGGCTGCAGCGCGCCCAGGTGGAACTGCTGGACGTCGCCGCCGAGAACGACATCCGGCTGACCTTCTTCCACGGCCGTGGCGGCTCGATCAGCCGCGGGGGTGGCAAGACCACGCACGCCGTGGATGCCTCGCCGCGCGGCAGCATCGACGGCCGTCTGCGCGTGACCGAGCAGGGCGAAGTGATCCATCGCAAGTACGGCATCCGTGCACTGGCGCTGCGCTCGCTGGAGCAGTCCACCGGTGCGGTGCTGCGCTCCAGCCTGCGCCCGCGCGCAGCGGAACCGCGCGAGGAACAGTGGCGCCCGGTGATGGACCTGATCGCGCAGAAGAGTGCGGAGGCGTACCGCGCCTTCGTCGGCCAGAAAGACTTCATGCAGTACTTCCGCCTGGCCACGCCGATCGACGTCATCGAGCGGATGACCTTGGGCTCACGCCCTTCGCGCCGGCTGGGCGAGGATGCCGCACTGACCAACCTGCGCGCGATTCCATGGGTGTTTGCGTGGAGCCAGGCGCGTGCCGTTATCCCGGGCTGGTATGGCGTCGGCAGTGGCCTGCAGGCGGCGATCGATGCCGGTCACGAAGGCCTCCTGAAAGAGATGGCGCGCGACTGGCCGTTCTTCAGCACCTTCCTGGACGACATCGCGATGGTGCTGTCCAAGGGCGACCTGACCATCGCCGAACAGTTCTCGCAGTTGTCCGGTGCGTTGCATGGCCGCTTCTTCCCGCAGATCCAGGGCGAGCTTGAGCTCACCTCACAGTGGATCCTGGCATTGACCGGGCAGGACGCACTGCTGCAGCACGACCAGCGCCTGGCGCTGTCGATCCGCCTGCGTAATCCCTACATCGATCCGATCAGCGTGCTGCAGGTGGACCTGCTGCGCCGCTGGCGGGAGAGCGGGGGCGAAGACGACGATGTGCTGCGCGCGCTGGTGGCGTGCGTGAACGGTGTTTCGCAGGGCGTACAGAACACCGGATAGGCCACGCCGGGTAGTGCCGGCCGCTGGCCGGCAGCGCGCGCAGGGCGAACACGCAATGCACAGGTAGTGCCGGCCGCTGGCCGGCAGCGCGGGTCACCACACCTGCGAGAGAATTACCCCGAGCGCCCCGCACCAGCACACGATCACGAACCAGGCCAGCACCGCATTGGCACTGATGCCGCGGTGGCGGACGAACAGGCTCAGCACCAGCGCCGCCACCAGGGGCAGCACGAACAGGCTGACGATCCAGACCAGCGGATGGCCATGCATGGGAACTCCTTGGCCTGCCGGCTCAGTTCAATGTCTTGTCGGGGTAGTAGCGGGTGCCTTTGACGGTCAGCTCCGCCGCCAGGCCGCTTTCGGTCATCTGGTACACCCAGACGTTCTCGGAAATCTGCACCGCGCCGGTGAGTCCACCGCCGGCCTTGTCCACCTTCGCTGCCAACGTTGCCTGGCCGCCGATCTCGATGCCGCGGGTGATGAAGTCCTGGTACGCCTCGGGCGTCTTGAAGACCCAGAGCAGGTCGAAGGTCTTGGCGCCAAAGCCCAGGCCCGCCTGGATCTCGACCATGCGCATGAAGGTCTCGCGGCCGCTGCGGTTGTCGATGGCCACACCATGCCCGCCGCCGCCGCCGGCAATCAATACCTTGACCCCGAAGCTGCGGAAGACCGCGTAACCCGCCGATTGCTCCACGGCCTGGCGTGCACCGGGCTGCGCGGCATACAACCGCGAGAGCACCGCGGCGGTGGCGGTACGCGACTGGTTCTGCGCCTCGATCTTTTCGGTGGAGGGCGGTGCGTCACTGCGTGCGGGCGTGGAGGTGCTGCAGCCGAGGGGGGCCACGCCCAGCAGGATCAAGGCGGTGCCGACAAGAAGAGAACGGTTCATGGGAAGCAGCCTCATTCGGGAAAGACCAGGGTCACGATCAACCGGCCGGTCCAGCGACTGGCGTACTGCGGCCGGTCCACGTTGTAGAAGCCGCCGACACCGATGCTGATCGGGGTATGCCCGAGCCTGAGCACTTTGGAGACGGTGGCACCCAGCGGTACCGTCCAGGCATCGCCGCTGGCCGCCTTCCAGTTGTAGTTGGTTTCCGAGGTGACACTGAGTGACCAGCCATCGGGCAGGTTGCGGGTCACGAACGGCTGCACGCTGGTGCTGCTGACATCCTCGCGGTCGTCATCGCCGGCAACGGACCAGACATGGTTGGCCAGTGCGCCGACGGTCCACGCCTTGGTCTTGTGGACCAGGATGAAGGCCGGGCCGAGCGAGTACTTGCCCGTGCCCAGACTGTCGTGCGAAGCGGTGTCCAGCAGCGCGGCGAAGCCGTAGCCGAATTCGGTGCCATGCGCTTCCGCCGCGGTCTTGGGGATGTAATACCCCTGCACGAACAGATCGCCGGTGCCGTGTTTGTCCTGCGGAAACTGGTTCCAGCTCAGCGGCAGGATCGGGCGCAGGATGAACTTGCCGCTGTCGCCGACGAACGGAATCACCGGCTGGATCTTCAACTGCTGGTTGTGCGCGTCGCCGCCAGGCCCGACCGAGCCTTGGTAGTTGTACTGGAACGGCACGGAGATCAGCGCCGCACCGGGATCGGCCAGCTTGCGTGCGATGTCGTCGGAGGACGCCGATCCGGCCGGCGCCTGCTGCGCGGCGAGGGGCGCGGCACCCAGCAGGGCGAGCAGCGCCAGCCAGGCCCGATGCCGCCGACACCTCATCGCGGCGCATCCACGACGATGTACTGCACGGTGGTGCCCGCATAGCGCGGCTGATACCAGGCGTTGTCGCACTGCTGGTAGCCGATGCCATTGACGACGACCGTGCTGCAATCCACCGGCAAGGAGTACACCACCGAGCCGATCACGGCCGACGTGACGGCCACGCCTGCGGTGAACGCGGCGGCGTCCCAGAACGGATGGTCCCAGTACGGCGGCGGGGGCGGCGGAGGGGGTGGCCCGGGCGGATGCGGCCCGGGGCCAGGACCGGGTCCAGGTCCAGGGCCAGGGCCTGGGCCTGGTCCAGGACCTGGAGGATGAGGTCCCGGGCCGGGACCCGGCCCCGGAGCAGGGTGGGGACCGGGACCTGGGCCAGGATGCGGGCCGGGCTCCGGGCGCGGGCCCGGACCGGGATGCGGGGCGGGGCC
>DMZT01000132.1:938-9701 GCA_003484865.1 Stenotrophomonas sp. | reverse complement strand
TCGCGCTGGTCGCGCCCGCCTCCGCCGAGCGCATCAAGGACCTGGCCCAGGTCGGCGGCGTGCGTGGCAACGCGCTGGTCGGCTACGGCCTGGTGGTCGGCCTGGATGGCAGCGGCGACCGCACCAGCCAGGCGCCGTTCACCGTGCAGAGCCTGAAGAACCTGTTGGGCGAGCTGGGCGTCAACGTACCGGCCAACGTCAACCCGCAGTTGAAGAACGTGGCGGCCGTGGCCATCCATGCCGAGCTGCCGCCGTTCGCCAAGCCCGGCCAGCCGATCGACATCACCGTTTCCTCGGTGGGCAACGCGGTCTCGCTGCGCGGCGGCTCGCTGCTGATGGCGCCGCTGCGCGGTGCCGATGGGCAGGTCTACGCCATCGCCCAGGGCAACCTGATCGTCGGCGGCTTCGGTGCGCAGGGCAAGGATGGCTCGCGCGTGTCGGTCAACGTGCCCAGCGTCGGCCGCATTCCCAATGGCGCCACCGTCGAGCGTGCGCTGCCGGATGTGTTCAGCGGCGGTGGCGACATCACCCTGAACCTGCACAAGAACGACTTCACCACGGTCTCGCGGATGGTGGCGGCACTGAACACCGCCTTCGGTGAAGGCGCCGCCCGCGCGATCGATGGCGTCACCGTGGCGGTCAACGCGCCGTCCGATCCGGGCGCGCGCATCGGCCTGCTGGCGCGTATCGAAAACCTGGAACTGACCCCCGGCAGTGCGCCGGCCAAGGTGGTGGTCAATTCGCGTACCGGTACGGTGGTGATCGGCGCGCAGGTGCGCGTGGGCGCTGCGGCGATCTCCCATGGCTCGCTGACCGTGACCATCAACGAGAACGCCAACGTCAGCCAGCCGGGGGCGTTCAGTGGCGGCCAGACAGTGGTGACGCCGCAGTCGACCATCACCGCGACCAACGATGGCAGCCGCATGTTCAAGTTCAACGGCGGCACCACCCTGGATGAAATCGTGCACGCGGTGAATGCCGTGGGCGCGGCCCCGGGCGATCTGATCGCCATCCTGGAAGCCCTCAAGCAGGCCGGCGCGCTCAGTGCCGAACTCGAGGTGATCTGACATGCGCATCCAACCGGCCCTGGAACTCAATCCCGCCCAGCCCAACAGCCCGGCCAAGGTCGACAAGGTTGCCCGCCAGCTGGAAGGCCAGTTCGCGCAGATGCTGATCAAGAGCATGCGCGAGGCGAGCTTCGGTGATTCGCTGTTCCCCGGCGAAAACACCATGTTCCGCGAGATGTACGACCAGAAGATCGCCGATGCGATGACCCGCGGCCGCGGCCTGGGGCTGTCGAGCATGATCGCGCGCCAGCTGGGCGGCGCCGAGGGCGAGACGGCCAAGCCGGTTGATACCACGCTCAACCCGGCTGCGGCCCTGCGTGCCTATCAACTCAATGCACCGGCCGCCGGCATGCCGTTGCCGGCCAGCACCGCGCCGTCCGCGCCACGCGAGGTCGACCTGCTGCAGCAGTTGAACGGCGATGCACCGTCCGCGGTGCTGCAGCCGATGGAACGCGCGCTGGACCTGATTGCCGGCCGTGAAAGCAGCCAGATGCACGAGGCGATCGGCCGCAGCGATCCCTATGCGGCGACCACTGTGACCGATCCAGCCAGCGCCGACTGGGCCATGGCCGATGACCGCTGGAGCGGCGTCAACCGCACTACGGCCACCGGCCCGAGCGCCGCCGATACCCTGGCGGCCAACACAGCCGCCGCCGAGCTCGGCCCGCACACGCCGGAAGGCTTCGTGGCCAGCATCTGGGGCCATGCGCAGCAGGCCGCGCGCGAACTGGGCGTGGATGCCAAGGCGCTGGTCGCCCAGGCCGCGCTGGAAACCGGCTGGGGCCGCAAGCTGGTCCGCCGCAGTGGCGGTGACAGCTCGCACAACCTGTTCGGGATCAAGGCCAATGGCTGGCAGGGTGAGCGCGCCACCAGCGGCACCCACGAGTACGTCAACGGTGTGCGCCGCAACGAGACGGCGAGCTTCCGCGCCTACAACTCGGTGGGCGAGAGCTTCGCCGACTACGTGCGCCTGCTCAAGACCAGTCCGCGCTACCAGAACGCCCTCCAGGCCGGCAGCAACGTGCGCAGCTTTGCGCAGGGGCTGCAGCGCGCCGGCTACGCCACCGACCCGACCTACGCGGCCAAGATCGCCGCGATCGCCGGCGGCCCGACCATCGAGCGCGCCGTCGCGGCGGTGAGCGATGCCGGCGAGCGCCTGGGCCGCACTTTTGCCAGCACCGCCAGCCCGACCGGGCTGGGTGTCATCCGTCGTTGAGGTAACCCATGTCCAGCGTACTCTCCACCGGCACCAGCGCCCTGCTCGCTTTCCAGCGGGCCCTGGCGACCACCAGCCACAACGTCGCCAACATCAAAACGCCCGGCTACAGCCGGCAGAAGGTGGACTTCGCCACCGCCAACCCGCAGAACTACGGGTATGGCGACGTCGGCAATGGCACCCGCATCACCGATGTCCGCCGCGTGGCGGACCAGCTGGCCATCTCGCGCCTGCTCGATGGCAGCGGTGAGCTGGCGCGCCTGAAGCAGTTGTCCACAATGGCCGACCGGGTCGATGCCATGTTCTCCGACGCCTCCACCAACGTCGCCGGGGTCTGGTCGAATTTCTTCGATTCGGTCAGCGGACTCTCGTCCAACGCCTCGGGCAGCGCCGACCGGCAGAACGTGCTGGACAGCGGCAAGACCCTGGCCAACCGCTTCCAGCAGCTCAATACCCAGCTCAACAACCTCAATGGCGAGGTCAACAATGGCCTGATCGCCGGCGCCACCGAGATCAACCGGTTGGCCCAGGAGATCGCCCAGCTCAATGGTTCCATCGGCAGCAACGCGGCCACGGCCGCCCCGGACCTGCTCGATCGCCGGGACCAGCTGATCGCCAACCTGGTCGGCTACACCGGCGGCAACGCGGTGATGCAGGACGGCGGCATCATGAATGTCTATACCGCCGGCGGCCAGGCCCTGGTGGTGGGCACCACTGCCTCCAAGGTCACCACCGTCACCGATCCGTACCAGCCAGAGCGCCTGCAGCTGGCGCTGGAAAGCCAGGGCCAGAAGATCACCATCGATGGCAAGACCCTCGGCGGCCAGATCGGTGGCCTGCTGGAGTTCCGCGATACCGTCCTGACCCCGGCGCAGGCCGAGCTGGGCAAGCTGGCGATCGGCATGGCCAGCAGCTTCAACGACGTCCACCGCCAGGGCGCGGATCTGTACGGCAACATGGGCGGCGACTTCTTCACCATCGGCAACCCACGCATCACCGCCAACAGCAGCAACACCGGCACCGCCAGCATGAGCGCCAGCTTCGGCGATCTGTCCAAGCTGGATGGCCAGAACATCGTGATGAAGTTCGATGGCACCCAGTGGCAGGCCACCCGCGCCGACACCGGCGCCACGGTCCCGATGACCGGCACCGGCACCGCAACCGACCCGCTGGTGCTCAATGGCGTCAGCCTGGTCATGAGCGGCGCGCCGGCCAAGGACGACCGCTTCCTGCTGCAGCCCACCGCAGGCGTGGCCGGCAGCATGGAAGTGGCGATCACCGACACCTCGCGCATCGCCGCCGCCGCGCCGATCAAGGGCACCGCCGCGATGGCCAACACCGGCACCGGCAAGCTCACCGGGGTCAAGGTGACCGACGCGGAGAACGCGGCGCTGCGTAATCCGGCGGCGATCGTGTTCATCAGTGCCACCGAATACACGATCGATGGCGTCGGCCCGAACACCTACACCGCCGGGCAGACCATCACCGCCAACGGCTGGAGCTTCGTGCTGGACGGTGCGCCCAAGCAGGGGGACACCTTCAACATCGGGCCGACCCCGGCCGGTTCCTCGGACAACAGCAATGCGCTGCTGTTGGCCAAGGTCGAAGACGCCAAAACGTTCAATGCAGGCACGGTGACGCTCAACGGCGCGCTGGGCGGCTTGACCACCCAGGTCGGCGCCGCCGCCCGCTCGGCTGAGTACTCGCTGCAGGCCCAGCAGGTGATCACCGACCAGGCCCAGGCCGCACGCGATTCGATATCCGGCGTGAACCTGGATGAGGAAGCGGCCGACATGCTCCGCCTTCAACAGGCCTACCAGGCGGCATCGCAGCTGATCTCCACCGCCGACACCATGTTCCAGACGATCCTGGGAGCCGTACGCTCATGAACAACCGCATCTCTACCGGCATGATGTTCAACCAGTCGGTTTCGCTGATGCTGGCCAAGCAGGCCAAGCTGAACCATCTGGAGAACCAGATCGCCACCGGGAGCAAGATCGTCTCCGCCAAGGACGACCCGGTCTCGGCCGGCGCTGCCGTCGGCCTGGATCGTGTCGTCGCCGGGCTGGAGCAGTTGGGCAAGAACGCCAACAACGTCCAGAACCGCCTCGGCATGCAGGAGAACGCGCTGGCGCAGGTCAACGACCTGATGTCGCGCGCGGTCGAGCTGAGCATCCAGGCCAACAGCCCGGTACCCAAGAGCAGCGACCTGAAGGCAATCGTCAGCGAGCTGAAGACCATCCAGCAGAGCCTGTTGTCGCTGGCCAATTCCAAAGACGGCAGTGGCCGCTACCTCTTCGGCGGAAACAACGATGCTGACGCCCCCTTCCTGCTCACCGGCGGCAGCGTCAGCTACACCGGTGACCAGAGCCAGCGACAGGTGGAGGTCGCCCCCGGGCAACTGGTGTCCGACGCCCTGCCCGGCAGCGACATCTTCATGCGCATCCGCACCGGCGATGGCGCGGTGGATGCCAGTGCGAGCGCCGCCAACACCGGCAGCGGCCTGCTGACCTCGGTCAGTCGCGACGGCACCGGCGCGTGGGCAGGCGGTTCGCTGACCGTGCACTTCACCGATGCCGGCGACGGCGCTTACGAAGTTCTGGACGCCGGCGGCGCCGTAGTCGGCACTGGCACGCATGCTGCCGGGGAAGACATCGTGGTCGCCGGGGTTCGTCTTCGTATCGAAGGCAAGCCCGCCGCAGGCGATGCGTTCAACGTTGGCGATGCGGATACACGCGACATCTTCTCCACCTTGGACAAGCTGGTCAGCGCGCTGGAAGCTGATCCGTCGACCGACAGCGATCGCACGGCACTGCAGAACACCCTGCAGTCCAGCATCCGCGACATCACCCGCGCATCGGAAAACATGATCGATGCGCGTGCCAAAGGCGGTGCCCAACTGGCCGCCATAGACAGCGCGGCCAGTGCGCGTGAATCCACCGCTGTCACCGTCAAATCCACGCTGTCGACCATGCGTGACCTCGACTACGCCGATGCCATCGGCCAGTACAAGCTGGAGAGCGCTGCTCTCCAGGCCGCACAGACGATTTTCAGCCAGATGCAGTCGATGTCCCTCTTCAACATGATCCGCTGATCCCCCTTCCCTTCATCTGAATCCACGCAGGGCGCATCCCGCGCCAGACCCACCCGACCCGAATCGAGCACCCACGGAGACGCAACATGGCACAGATCATCAACACCAACACGATGTCGCTGAATGCTCAGCGCAACCTGACCACCAGCAGCAACTCGCTGGCCACCTCCATCCAGCGCCTGTCGTCCGGCCTGCGCATCAACAGCGCCAAGGATGATGCGGCCGGCCTGGCGATCTCCGAGCGCTTCACCACCCAGATCCGTGGCCTGAACCAGGCCGCGCGCAACGCCAACGACGGCATTTCGCTGGCGCAGACCGCTGAAGGTGCACTGGGCGAAGTCGGCAACAACCTGCAGCGCATCCGCGAGCTGGCCGTGCAGGCCCGCAGCGCCACCAACTCCTCCTCCGATCGCCAGGCGCTGAATGCCGAAGTGCAGTTGCTGAAGCAGGAGATCCAGCGCGTGGCCGAACAGACCACGTTCAACGGCACGAATCTGCTCGACGGCAGCTTCACCAACCAGGCCTTCCAGATCGGTGCCGATCAGGGCCAGACGATCAGCATTTCGCAGATCGCCAATGCGAATGTACATAAGCTGGGCAGCTGGACCAGTGCCTCGACGAACGCGTCTGCTCAGGGCATCACGCCGGATGGTGGTGCAGTCAAGGCGGAAGCATCCATCTCGGCAGCGTCCGGCACCTTCCAGCCGGTCGGTGCGGGTGGAACGGTTGCGTACAACCTCACTGTCGGCAGCGTAGAGATCCTGGGCCGCGCAGCCGGCACTGCTGTCTCGGCGGCTGATATGCAGACGGCAATCGACGCCAAGACTGAGCAGCTCAAGGCCGCCGGCATTACCGTTACGGGCACCGTCGCGGATGGGGATATCCAGTTCAGCCGCGCAGATGGCGGCAACTTCACCATTACCCAGACCGGCGGCGGCTTCGACGGCGCTACGTTTGCAGCCGCCGTCAACAACGGTAGCGAAGCCACACCAGCGACCTTTGGCAAGACCAGCTTCACCATCACCGGCACCGTGGACGGCATCCCGGGTCAGGCAGTGACCATTGACCTTGACAGTGCCAAGACCGCAGCAGAGCGCTCGACTCAGATGGTCAACGCCATCAATGCCAAGACCCACGAAACCGGCGTAAGCGCTTCGCTGGTGGATGGGGCGCTGAAGCTGACGTCGAAGGACGAGAACTTCACCGTGGGTGCCATCGGCACGGATCAGACCGCGGCTGCGGCTGCGTTGGCGCAGCAGACCGGCCTGACCGCCGGCGCGACCACCAACTACGCCGCTGGCACTGCTCAGGTTGGCTTCGCCGAGCTGGACATTTCCAACCAGGAGAACGCTGACAACGCCATCCTCGCGATGGACGCTGCGTTGAATTCCATCAACTCGGCCCGCGCGGACCTGGGCGCGATCCAGAACCGCTTCACCTCGACCATTGCCAACCTGAACACCACCTCGGAAAACCTTTCCGCCGCGCGCAGCCGTATCCGCGACGTGGACTACGCACAGGAGACCGCAGAGCTGACCCGCGGCCAGATCCTGCAGCAGGCGGGCACGGCCATGCTGGCCCAGGCCAACCAGGTGCCGCAGAACGTATTGCGACTGCTGCAGTCGTAAGCCGCCGCCGGTAGTGAGCCCAGAAGGGGCCCCGCCATGCAGATGGCGGGGCTTTTTCGTTGGCCGCCGGGAAAAAAACAGCAAAGACCGCTAAAGGCAGGACGTGCAGTGCCGTTATTGATTTCAGCAGCGGTAGCACACCCCTTGGTGGGGCGCCAGCCACTGCCCCCCGAAACCGGTCAGGCTGCTCTGCCGGACACACTGCCAACAAGGAAACCGCACCATGGCACAAGTCATCAACACCAACACCATGTCGCTGAACGCCCAGCGCAACCTGAGCACCAGCGGCACCAACCTGGCCACCACGATCCAGCGCCTGTCCTCCGGCCTGCGCATCAACAGCGCCAAGGATGACGCGGCCGGCCTGGCCATTTCCGAGCGCTTCAGCACCCAGATCCGCGGCGCCAACCAGGCCGCCCGCAACGCCAACGACGGCATCTCGCTGGCCCAGACCGCCGAAGGCGCCCTGGGTGAAATCGGCAACAACCTGCAGCGCGTCCGTGAACTGGCCGTGCAGTCGCGCAGCGCCACTAACTCCGATTCGGACCGCCAGGCGCTGAACGCGGAAGTCCAGCTGCTGAAGCAGGAAATCCAGCGCGTCGCCGAACAGACCAACTTCAACGGCACCAGCCTGCTGAATGGCAAGTTCACGGACCAGGCCTTCCAGATCGGCGCCGATCAGGGCCAGACGATCAACATCTCGCAGATCGCCAACGCCAACATCAGCAAGCTGGGTAGCTGGACCAGCGCCACGCGGTCGGCGTCGGCTGCCGGTGCACTGCCTAATGGCGGCGCAAAGGCTGCTGATGCGAACATCTCGGCTGAAAGCGGCGCGTTTACCGCTGCGGTCTCCAACGCGGACGGCCAGAAGTTCAGCATGTCCGTTGGGTCGGTTGAAATCCTCTCGAGCACCCAGGTCGGCGCAACCGCGGTTACCGTAGACGCTGCTGCGGTCGACGCCGCTCTCGCTAGTGACAAGGTTTCGGCAGATTTGAAGGCCGCAGGCATCAATGTCAGCGGTAAGGCTGCAGATGGCGATCTCGCCTTCACGAAGGCTGACGGCACTGCATTCGAGGTAAAGGTCGACAGCGACTTCAATGCTGGCGGCACCTTCGCAGAGGCAGATTTTGTCGGCGTTCAGGACAACGGCGCAGCAGCCGTAACTGCTACCTTCAGCAAGACCAGCTTCACCATTACCGGTACGGTTGATGGCAAGCTTGGCTCGGCCGTGACCATCGACCTGGAAACCGCGAAGACCGCTGGTGATCGCGCAACTCAGCTGGTAAACGCCGTCAACGCCAAGACCCATGAGACGGGCGTTACCGCCGCTCTGGTCGAAGGTAAGGTCCAGCTGACCGGCAAGGAGGGCAACTTCACCGTCAAGTCCGACACCGACAACGCTGCTGGCAATACTGCTCTGCTTCAGCAGACCGGCCTGACCGCCAGCGAGACCAACAACTACTCCGCAGGCGCTGCGAAGGACGGCTTCGCCGACCTCGACATCTCCTCCGTCAACGGTGCCGACAATGCCATCCTGGCAATGGACGCAGCCCTGAACTCGGTCAATTCCTCGCGAGCTGACCTGGGCGCCATCCAGAACCGCTTCACCTCGGTGGTTGCAAACCTGAACACCTCGTCGGAAAACATGTCCGCCGCCCGTAGCCGTATCCGCGACGTGGACTACGCTTCGGAAACCGCCGAGCTGACCCGCAACCAGATCCTGCAGCAGGCCGGTACCGCCATGCTGGCCCAGGCCAA
>DMZT01000132.1:0-730 GCA_003484865.1 Stenotrophomonas sp. | reverse complement strand
TGCTGGCCCAGGCCAACCAGTCCAGCCAGAACGTGCTGAGCCTGCTGCGCTGATCCAGCGGTAGTACCTTGCAGTAACGGGAAGGGGGCGAAAGCCCCCTTCTTCGTGTCCGGAGCAAACGTGGCACAGAGCTTGCAGCACGCCGGGATGCGCCCAGGCGCTCAAGCTCGTCCATCACCCGCCGATAGCAGATGCAGGACATCCGCACGGCCCGCCCCAGAACAAGGATCCCCTTCATGGCCCTCGGCACGATTGGCTCCGGCCTCGACATTCCCTCCCTGGTTTCACAGCTGGTCGCCAAGGAGCGCGAACCCCGGGAAAAGCAGATCAATACCGCCGGCGTGGCCGCCAGCGCCAAACTCTCGGCGCTGGGCACCATCAAGAGCGGCATGACCGGTCTGCAGACGGCACTGACCGCGCTGACGAAGGGCATGGCCACCCCCGGGCTGAAGACCAGCACGCCGACCGAGTCCAATTTCACCGCCGCATTGGATACCAGCACCACGGCTGGCAAGGCAGCCGCGGGTAGCCACCAGGTGGAAGTCAAATCCCTGGCACAGAACCAGAAGCTGAGTTCGAAGGCCTATGAGAAAGAGGCGGTCGTCGGTGACGGCACGCTGACGATCGGCTATGGCGACAAGAGCGTCAGTGTCACCATCGAAGCGGGCGCAACGCTGGCCAAGATCGCGGCGGAGATCAATTCCGCCGCCGCCAGCAAGGGCGTGACCGC
>DMZT01000130.1 GCA_003484865.1 Stenotrophomonas sp. | reverse complement strand
GCCAACACCTCGGCCGCACGCCCGAAACCGGTAGAGCCGACCGTTGGTCGGCTGCCCTTGGCGCATACCCACCGCTGACGGCAGCCGACCAACGGTCGGCTCTACCGGGATGACCGGTGGTTCAACGGGTCTGGTGCATCCACCAGCAATCAATGGCATCCAGCACGATGTGGATCATCAGCCCGATCCCGAACAGGCGCGTCTTCTTCGGTACACACAGCCCCGCATACACCGCGATCGCCGGTGCAGTGTGCAGCGGATGGAAACCGATGCTGCAGCGGTTAGGGGCGTAGATCGGGTCGGCCAGCAGATGGTCCAGATCGATGATCCAGCCCAGCAGCATCATCACCCAGGCGGACATGAAACGCTTGCGCCAGAACATCCACGCCAGCACCGCCGGCACGGCTGCATGCAGGAACAGATGAAAGATCGCGCGGGCGCTCATGGGGTTTCCAGGTGCCTTGAGGGGGCCGCCAGGCAGTGCCCGACGCTACGGACGGCCGGGTGAGGCCCGAAGGCCATCACCCGTCGCCACCGGTTTACGCCAGGGGCTCGTCGGACAGGTAGGTGTAGCCGGTCAGACCCGCTTCCAGTGCCTCGGACAGCTCCTGCGCGCGCTCCGGCGACAGCTTCGCTGCCGCCACGCGTTCGGCATAGCTGGCGCGCAGATCGGCCAGGCTGTAGCCCACGTAGTCCAGCATCACATCGGTGGTATCCCCGCGGCGCTGCTGGGTGATCGCGTAGCCATCGGCATCGGCCAGCACTTCCACCGCGTCGGTATCACCGAACAGGTTGTGGATATCGCCCAGGATTTCCTGGTACGCGCCCACCATGAAGAACGCGATGCGGTAGCTCTCACCGGACTTCAGCGCATGCAGCGGCAGCGAGGTATCCAGGCTCTCGTTCTCGACATAGGTTTTCACCATGCCGTCCGAATCGCAGGTCATGTCCGCGATGATGCCGCGACGCTCGGGCTGCTCGTTCAGGCGCTCGATCGGCACGATCGGGAACACCTGGTCGATCGCCCACGCATCGGGAATCGACTCGAACACACTGAAGTTGACGAAATACTTGTCCACCAGGCGTTCGTTCAACTCGTCCAGCGCCGGGCGATGGCTCTTCTCGTCGTAGCTCAGGCGCGCACGCACCGCATGGGCGATGGCGTAGAACAGGTCATCGATGCGCGCACGCTGCGGCAGGTCGATCTGGCCCAGCGCATAGCTGGACAGGCCTTCGGCATGGAAGTGCTGCGCTTCCTGGAACAGCTCCACCGCCGGGCGCTCATCGAGCTCGGCGTGGATCTCACGCAGGTGGCGGATCGCCGCCGGCTCGTCGTCGTGCTGGTCCGGCACGCGGCCTTCCTGCGCCTCTTCCACCTCGGAAACGTTGGCGATCAGCACCGCGTGGTGCGCGGTCATCGCACGGCCGCACTCGGTGACGATCCGCGGCGGGGTCAGGCCGTGTTCTTCGCAGGCATTGGCCAGCGGCTGCACGATGTTGCTGGCGTAGGAGTTCAGACCGTAATTGATCGAGCAGAAGCTGCGCGAGCGGGTGCCTTCGTAATCCACGCCCAGGCCGCCACCGACGTCCACGTGGGTGATCTTCGCGCCCAGGCGCGACAGTTCCACGAAGTAGCGGGTGGCTTCGCGCATGCCGTTGGCGATGTCGCGCACGTTGGAGATCTGCGAGCCCATGTGGAAATGCAGCAGGCTCAGGCAGTCGGCGTACTCGGTATCGCGCAGCGACTTCCACAGGTCCAGCAGCTGGCGCGGCGAAAGACCGAACTTGGCCTTGTCGCCACCGCTGTTCTGCCACTTGCCCGCGCCCAGCGAGGCCAGGCGCATGCGCACGCCCAGACCCGGCTTCACATCCAGCGCCTTGGATTCCTCCAGCACCAGCTTCAGCTCGGACGGCTTCTCGATCACGATGAAGGTCTGCAGGCCCAGCTTGCGGCCGATCAGGGCCAGGCGGATGTACTCGCGGTCCTTGTAGCCATTGCAGACGATCAGCCCGCCCGGGCGCGACAGCGCCAGCACGGCCATCAGCTCGGGCTTGCTGCCCGCTTCCAGGCCGAAACCCTCGCCGTGGTGGCTGGCCAGGGTGCCGGCCACGCCACGGTGCTGGTTGACCTTGATCGGGTACACGGCGGTGTAGCCGCCCGGGTAGTCCCAGTCGGTCTGCGCCTGCGCGAACGCGGCCTGCAGCTTGCCCAGGCGCTGGCCCAGGATATCCGGGAAGCGCACCAGCAGCGGCAGCTTGGCGCCGGCCTCGCGGGCGGCGTCCACGATCTTGGGCAAGGACACCACCGGGCCGTCCTGGCCAGTCGGTCTCACCACCATGTGTCCTGCCTGATCCACGTCGAAGTAGCCATCCGCCCAATGCGGAATCGAGTAGGTCTTGCGGGCTTGGTCGAGGGACCAATCGGTCATTTCAGTGGGCCTGGTTGGTAAAAAAGGGGGTGCATGATAACGCCTATGTGGCGACAGCTCCGTTATCATGCGCGCCCGCGCCCGTGCTCAGGCTTGAAACCTGAACGGGCAACCCGTCCGGACGTGGCTTGCGCCACGCGGCACCGCCGCCAGCCCGGCTCCAACACCCTTCCGAACAGGACTGCTATTCCATGACTGACAACAACAACTGGTACATCGAGCATTTCGAGCGCACCGGCTCGGCCATCGGCTACCGCCTGACCGGCAAGCTGGATGAAGTGCAGTCGCCGTTCCAGAAGATCGAGATCTTCGCGACCACCGACTGGGGCAACCTGATGACCATCGATGGCGCCATCATGTTGACCAGCAAGGACAACTTCTTCTATCACGAGATGATCAGCCACCCGGTGCTGTTCACCCATGCCGCGCCCAAGCGCGTGGTGATCATCGGCGGCGGCGACTGCGGCACCCTGCGCGAAGTGCTCAAGCACGAAGGCGTGGAGAGCGTGACCCAGTGCGACATCGATGAGCAGGTCACCGTGATGGCCCGCAAGCACTTCCCGGAGCTGTGCGATTCCAACGACGACCCGCGCGCCGAGCTGATGTTCGACGACGGCGTGGCCTACATGGCCAACTGCCCGGCGGGCAGCGTGGACGTGGTGATCGTGGATTCCACCGATCCGGTCGGCCCGGGCGAAGGCCTGTTCAACAAGGCGTTCTACGAGAGCTGCTTCAAGGCCCTGAAGGACGACGGCATCCTGGTGCAGCAGTCCGAATCGCCGCTGATGCAGCTGGACCTGATCAACGAAATGCGCACCGAGATGGGCAAGGCCGGCTTCGGTTCGTTCAAGACCCTGCCGTTCCCGCAGCCGTGCTACCCGACCGGCTGGTGGAGCGTGACCCTGGCCCGCAAGGGCGAGAGCAGCTTCGACTTCCGCCAGGCCGATTCGGCTGGCAAGGCGTTCGACACGCTGTACTACACCGCCGCGCTGCACACCGGCGTGCTGGTCACCCCGCCGTTCGTGGCGGCAGCCCTGAAGGGCTGATGCGTCAAGCGTCGGTGTCGATCGTTGCCGCGCTTCGCGCGGCCAGCCGACCAACGGTCGGCTCTACCCGTAAGAAAAGGGCCGCTTTCGCGGCCCATTTCTTACTTCAACTTCGCATCCGCGCGCAGGGCGGCGGCGCGATCGGTCTTCTCCCAGGAGAAGGCGGTCGCGTTGACGGTTTCGCCAGCAGCGTTGAGGTAGCTGAAGTCCTTCGGCTTGCGGCCGAAGTGACCGTAGGCCGCGGTCTGCTGGTACATCGGGTGGATCAGGTCCAGCATCTGGATGATGCCGTACGGGCGCAGGTCGAAATGCTTGCGGATCAGCTTTTCGATCTTGTCATCGCTGATCTTGCCGGTGCCGAAGGTGGTGACCGAGATCGAGGTCGGCTCGGCCACGCCGATGGCGTAGGAGACCTGCACTTCGCAACGGTCGGCCAGGCCGGCGGCCACGACGTTCTTGGCGACGTAACGGGCCGCGTAAGCCGCCGAACGGTCGACCTTGGACGGATCCTTGCCCGAGAACGCACCACCCCCGTGACGGGCCCAGCCGCCGTAGGTGTCGACGATGATCTTGCGGCCGGTCAGGCCGCAGTCGCCCACCGGGCCGCCGATCTCGAACTTGCCGGTCGGGTTGATGTGGAACTTGGTGCCCTTGTGCAGCCACTTGGCCGGCAGCACCGGCTTGATGATCTCTTCGCGGACGGCCTCGATGAGGTCCTTCTGCTTCACGCCCGGGGCGTGCTGGGTCGACAGCACCACCGCGTCGATGGCCGAGACGGCACCGTTTTCATAGCGCAGGGTGACCTGGCTCTTGGCATCCGGGCGCAGCCAGGACAGCGGCGAATTCTTCTTCTTGCGGATCTTGGCCTGCTGCTCGACCAGGCGGTGCGACAGGTGGATCGCGGCCGGCATGTAGCTGTCGGTCTCGTTGGTGGCATAGCCGAACATCAGGCCCTGGTCGCCAGCGCCCATTTCTTCGGGCTTCTTGCGGTCCACGCCCTGGGCGATGTGCGGCGACTGCTTGCCGATCAGGTTCAGCACGCCGCAGGTCGCGCCGTCGAAGCCGACGTCGGAGCTGTCGTAGCCGATGTCCAGGATCACCTTGCGGGTCAAGGCTTCCAGGTCGATCCAGGCGCTGGTGGTGATTTCACCGGCGACGATGGCCACGCCAGTCTTGACCATGGTTTCGCAGGCCACGCGCGCACGCTTGTCCTGGGTCAGGATCGCGTCCAGCACCGCATCGGAGATCTGGTCGGCAATCTTGTCCGGATGGCCTTCGGAGACCGATTCGGAGGTGAACAGGTAGCTGGACATCAGGCGTAATATCCTTTGATTCGGATGGAAAGATGGCCGCGAATGATACACGGCAAGTCGCGCACTTGCATTGTGCGTCAGCACGGGTTGCCCGTGGTTAAGCCCGCGTGCCCGTCGCAGGGCCCGGTGTGACGGGATTGGGGCCCAGCGTCGCCGCCCAGTGTTCCACGAGCGTGACAAATGGCCTG
>DMZT01000131.1 GCA_003484865.1 Stenotrophomonas sp. | reverse complement strand
CAGAGTGGTCATCCACCGCGGCTACGAGCAGCTGATCCGCCGCTGCGGCGAGGCCGACGCCGGCTACATGCGCGCCCACCTGCAGGAGGCACGCTGGCTGCTCAAGGGCCTGGAGGCCCGCGGCGAGACCCTGCTGCGGGTGATGCGCTGCCTGCTCGACCAGCAGGCCGCGTTCCTGGAGTTCGGCGAACAGGCGCTGCGCCCACTGACCCTGCGTGAAGTGGCCGGCGAGCTCGGCCTGCACGAATCCACCATTTCACGCGCGATCGCCCGCAAGTACGTGCGCACCCCGCGCGGCACCCTGCCGCTGCGCGCGTTCTTCGCCTCCGGCATCGATACCGACAGTGGCGGCGAAGCGTCCAGCACCGCCATCCAGGCCATGCTGCGCCGGCTGATCGATGACGAGAACCCGCGTAAGCCGCTTTCTGACGCCAAGCTGGCTGACCTGCTCAAAACCTCGGGAATACCGGTGGCGCGACGCACCGTGGCGAAGTATCGTGAAGCCATGAACATTTCCGCCTCGCACGAAAGGGTAAGAATCGTCTGACGCTCCACCGCGCCCGGCGGGAAGGTTCATTGGCACATCCGAACAAAGGAGAAACCCGATGCACATCGAGACGTTTGGCAAGGACCACCTTGAGATCACCCCGGCTCTGAACGAGTACGTGGAGACCAAGCTGGAACGGCTGAGGAAGCACTTCGACCAGCACTGCGAGGTTCGCGTGCAACTGTCGATCCGCAAGCCGGAGCACCATGCCGATGCGAGTGTGAATGTTCCCGGGCAGACTCTGCACGCGGACGCCAGCGGCCCCACCATGTACGCCGCGATCGACATCCTGGCCGACAAGCTTGACCGCCTGGTCATCAAGCACAAAGAGAAAAAGCAGCAGCACGCACCGCAACCGCTGCCGGTGGGCGACAATGAGGGCTGATGCCCTCGTTTCCACCCCGACATGCCTCTGACTGATCTTCTGGCGGCCGTCCGCACGCAAGTGCTGCCGGCCGCCGATCGCGACAGCGTGCTGAAGGCCGCAGCCCGCCTGCTGGCCTGCCGCGAAGCCAACGCCGAGCTGCTATACCAGAACCTGTGCCAGCGCGAGACGCTGGGCAGCACCGCGATCGGCCACGGCATCGCCATTCCCCACGGCCGTGCCCCCCTGCTTGAACGCCCCCGCGGCGCCCTGCTGCGGCTGGAATCGCCGGTGGAATTCGGCGGCGATGAACCGGTCGACCTGGTCTTCGCGATTGCCGTGCCTGCGCACTACACCCATCAACACCTGATGCTGCTCTCCGAGCTGGCCGAGCTGTTCTCCGAACCGGCCATCCGCCAGGCGCTGCGCGAAGCGCGCGACGGCGACGAGCTGCGTCGGGTCATCGAATTCCCCCCGCCGGCGAGTGCCGCATGAATACCAGCATCACCGCGCGCGAACTGTTCGAACAGCAGCGTGACCGCCTGAGCCTGCGCTGGGTCGCCGGCCAGCAGGGCGAGCGCCGTGAGCTGGAGGCCGGCAACAAGGTCTCCCGTCGTCCTTCGCTGGCCGGCTACCTCAACGCGATCTACCCCAACAAGGTGCAGATCCTGGGCACCGAGGAACTGTCCTGGCTGGACTCGCTGGACTCACGCCAACGCTGGGAGACCATCGAGCGGATCATGCAGTCCCATCCGCTGGCGCTGGTGATCACCCGCAACCAGTCCTGCCCGGAGGACCTGCGCGCGGCCGCGGACGAATCGCAGACCCCGCTGTGGATTTCGCCCAAACGCGGCCACGAACTGCTCAACCACCTGTCCTACCACCTCGCGCGCACGCTGGCGCCGCGGGTGATCCTGCATGGCGTGTTCATGGAGATCTACTCCATCGGCGTACTGATCACCGGTGAAGCCGGCTCGGGCAAGAGCGAGCTGGCGCTGGAGCTGCTCAGCCGCGGCCACCGCCTGGTCGCCGACGATGCCCCTGAGTTCACCCAGATCGCCCCGGACGTGCTCGACGGCACCTGCCCGGAGCTGCTGCAGGACCTGCTGGAAGTCCGCGGCCTGGGCGTGCTCAACGTGCGCGAGATGTTCGGTGACACGGCGGTAAAGAAGAACAAGTACCTTCGGCTGATCGTCCACCTGACCAAGCCGATGACCGAGCCCACCCCCTACGGCTATGAACGCCTCACCGGCGACTCGGGTACCCGCCACGTGCTGGACCTGGATGTGCCGCTGATCACCCTGCCGGTGATGCCCGGCCGCAACCTGGCCGTGCTGACCGAAGCCGCCACGCGCCTGCACATCCTGCGGACCAAGGGCATCGACCCGGCCGCGATGTTCATCGCCCGCCACAGCAACATGTTGGAACGCCGCACGCCATGACCACACCCGCCCCCGCCTCCGCCCCGACCGCCGCCACCCTGATCATCGTCAGTGGGCTGTCCGGGTCCGGCAAGACGGTCGCGCTGAAGACCTTCGAAGACCTCGATTACTACTGCTCGGACAACCTGCCGATCGACCTGCTGCCGGATTTCGTGCGCAGCCTGCTCGGCGATCCCGGCCGCGAGGCCCCGCGCCGGCTGGCGGTCGGCATCGACGTGCGTGCGCAGAGTGACCTGACCCAGCTCTCGCACTGGCGCGAGGATGCCAAGGCCGCCGGCCTGGATGCGCAGCTGCTGTTCTTCGATGCCACAGATGAAACCCTGCTCAAGCGCTACGCCGACACCCGTCGCCGACATCCGCTGAGCCAGCTCGGGCTGTCGCTGCCCGAAGCGATCGCCCGCGAGCGCGAACTCACCGCGCCGCTGCGCGCCGCCGCCGATGCGGTGATCGATACCAGCCATCTCAACGTGCACCAGCTGCGCCGCAAGGTGGTGACCGAGTTCGCGCTGGCCCATGGCAACAAACTCTCGCTGCTGTTCGAGTCGTTCGCCTACAAGCGCGGCGTGCCGGCCGAAGCGGACTTCGTGTTCGACGTGCGCGTGCTGCCCAATCCGCATTGGGATCCGGAGCTACGCCCGCTGTCCGGCCGCGATGCCGGGGTGCGCGAGCATCTGGACGAACAACCCGATGTGCAGCGCTATGCGGGCCAGTTGGTCGATTTCCTCGACACCTGGCTGCCGCGGCTGGGCAATGACACCCGCAGCTATGTGACCGTCGCCTTCGGCTGCACCGGCGGCAAGCACCGCTCGGTGTACATGGCCGAGCGCATGGCCCGCCATGCCCGCGATCAGGGCTGGCCCGAAGTGGCCACCTTCCACCGCGAACTGGACTGAAAACGGGACTGCCGGCAGTGGCCGGCAGCCCGGGGGATCGGGCGTGGCGCCATGCCCGCCCGGCCCACGAAGCGACGGCACCGCGTTGCCTTGTCCGGCTCAGGGCGGGGACAGGTCATCGACACGCTGAACCGCGGAACACAGCAGTCTTTCACGCGTGCTATCGCCAATTCATGTTGACCTGTTAACGTTCGGGAATGACCTGTGGCATTCTCCTCGTAACTCATCCCGGTGTCGGCACGGCCCTGCTGGACGTGGCGACCCGTCTGCTGCGGCACCTGCCGCTGAAGACCGAAGCTTTCGAAGTACCGTTCGACGCAGATATGGACGTCCTGCTCCCGCTCGCCTCGGCCGCTTTGCGCCGGGTGGACAGTGGCCAGGGCGTGCTGATCCTGACCGACCTGTACGGCGCCAGCCCCAGCAATCTGGCCGGGCAACTGGCTCGTCTGGGCACCCCGGCACGCCGGGTTTCGGCGCTGAGCCTGCCGATGTTGATGCGGGTGATGAATTATCCGGAACAGGGACTGGATCAACTGCCTGCCACAGCCGCGGCAGGCACTCGCAATGGAGCGATTGTCGACGATGCTTGAACGTGAACTCACTGTTTCCAACCGCCTGGGCCTGCATGCCCGCGCCACTGCCAAGCTGGTGCAGGAGCTGGCGCCCTTCCGCTGCAACGTGACCATGGCCGCCAAGGGCCGTGAGATCAATGCCAAGAGCATCATGGGCGTCATGCTGCTGGCCGCCGGCCAGGGCACCCCGGTCACCGTGCGCATCGAGGGCGAAGACGAAGCCGCCGCGATGGACGCGGTGGTCGCCCTGTTCGAGCGGCGTTTCGACGAGGACAACTGAGCATGGGGGGGCAGCCGCGATCGGGATCCTCCGCACCGGCCCGGACCGCGTCCGGGGCGATGCTGTTGTCCGGCCACGGTGCCTCGCGCGGTAACGCCCTGGGCCGTGCCCGGGTGCGCCTGCCGCATGCCCTGGAAGTGGCCGAGCAGCGCATTGCGCCGGCCAAGATCGAAGCCGAGCTGGAGCGCCTGCACGTGGCCGTGGAAGCGGCCCGGGGCGAAATGCACGAGCTGCGCCAGCGCCTGCATGGCGCGCTCAACCAGGAGGTCGGCGAATTCCTCGATCTGCATGCCCTGCTGCTCGATGACCCCGAGCTGCTGTTCGGCCTGGACGAACTGATCCGCAGTGGCCCCTACAGCGCCGGCTACGCCTTGCGCGTGCAGCGCGACCGCCTGGCCAAGGTCTTCGATGGCATGGACGATGCCTACCTGAAGAGCCGCATGGACGATCTGGACCATGTGATCGGGCGCATCCATGCCTTCCTGCAGAAGCGCCCGCCGGACGTCAAAGGCATGGCCGGCGAGATCCTGATCTGCGACAACATCGCCCCCTCCGAGCTGGCCCAGCTGCAGGCCCACGGCGTGGTCGGCATCGTCACCGCCGGGGGCAGCGCGCTCTCGCACAGCGCGATCCTGGCGCGCAGCCTGCACCTGCCGTTGATCGTCAACGTCCCGAACGTGCTGCAGAAGGTGGCCGACGGCGACGTGCTGATCATGGACGGCAGCGATGGCACGGTCACCATCAACCCCCAGGCACAGGACCTGCGCGACTACCGCGTGCGCCTGCGC
>DMZT01000297.1 GCA_003484865.1 Stenotrophomonas sp. | reverse complement strand
GCCACGCCACGCGTGGCTGCCTTGCGGCAACCGCAGCATCAACCGCAGCCGGTACCTCGCGGCGCTGACGGCGCCTTGATCCGGTACAGATCCAGCCCGCCGGCACGCGGTGCGCGTGCCATGCCAGCCAGGACCATCTCCGACGGCTTCGACGCGTCCACCACCGGCGCACCGGTCTGGCCGTCGGCGGTATTGAAGGACAGCATCAGCGGCACCGCCGCCTGGCGGTGATCGCAGCTCGCCAGCAAGACCTGCGAATGCCCGTCGCTCGCGCGGGTGAACGCCAGTGCGCCGTCATTGTCCAGCCACGCCGCCCCAAGTTCGGCGGCGGCCGTGTTGAGCGGGGCCGGCAGGACCTGCGCGGTACCGAATCCCTCGCCCTGCACGGGCGCCAGATACAGATCGAAGCCGCCCTGGGTCTGCCTGCCGTTGCGTGAGAACAGCAGCGTGCGCCCATCCGGACGCAGCGCGGGCGCCCGTTCGTCGTCGCGCGTGTTGAGCGCCGGCAGGGCCTGCACGGCCTCGATGGTGCCGTCGGCGGTCACCGGGGCACGGTACAGATCGAAGCCGCCTTTTCCGCCGCTGCGGTCGGAGGCGAAGTACAGCCAGCGGCCATCGTGGCTGAAGTACGGGTCGCGCTCGTCGTTGGCGCTGTTGAGCGCGAGTGGGGCAGGGTCCTGCCAGCGGCCCTCGCGCAGCACCGCCTGCCACAGGTCCCAGCCCCCCTTTCCGCCGGGTCGGTCGCTGGCCCAGACGATGCGCTGGCCATCCGCTGCGATCGTGGCCTGCGCCTCGTTGGCCTTGGTGGAGACCACGCCCATGCCCTCGATGCCGAATTCGGAAAGCGCCATCGCGGCGGGTGTGCAGAGTAAACTGGCGCTCAGCGCGAGCAGAGACAATGGAATGCGCATCATCGCGTCCGTTGGGGTTTGCGTTCCATTCTAGGCCCGGAGCAGGAAACCCATGACCGACCGTTACGCCGTATTCGGCCAGCCCATCGCGCATTCGCAGTCGCCGCACATCCATGCCACGTTCGGCCGGCAGGAAGGCCTGGCGCTGGACTACCGTGCGATCGAGGCATCGCCGGGCGAGTTCCTGGCGGCCCTGGAGGCCTTTGCCGCCGAGGGTGGCGTGGGCGCCAACATCACCGCGCCGCACAAGGAAGCCGCCTTCGCGCTGTGCACCACGCTGACCTCGCGCGCGCGCCGCGCCGGTGCGGTCAACACGCTGCTGCGCAAGGGCGATCGCTGGCATGGCGATACCACCGATGGTATCGGCCTGGTCCGGGATCTCACCGACCGTCACGGCCTGGACCTGCGTGGCCGCCGCACCCTGTTGATCGGCGCCGGTGGCTCGGCCCGCAGCGTGGCCCCGGCCCTGCTGGATGCCGGCATCCTGGAGCTGGTGGTGGTCAACCGCACCCCCGAGCGCGCCGACGCGCTGATCGATGCGATGGGTGAGCCAGGTCGCGCCATCACCCGCTACTGGGAAGACATCCGCGAGCTGGGCGATTTCGAGCTGATCATCAATGCCACCTCGGCCGGCCGCGACCGCGCCGCGGAGTTCAAGCTGCCGCTGTCGCTGGTCAACAGCATGACCACCGCGGTCGACCTCAACTACGGCGAGGCCGCGATTGCCTTCACTGCGTGGGCGCGCTCGGCCAGCTGCCGCAACATCGTTGATGGCTTGGGCATGCTGGTCGAACAGGCGGCGGAGAGCTTCCTGCAGTGGCACGCCGTGCGCCCGCAGACCGATGCGGTCTACACCGAGCTGCGGACCCAACTGGCCCCGCTGGCCGGCGAGGACTGAGCCGGTGGACATGGATCTGCTGATCTCGATGCTGACCATGGTGGGCGTGCGCCTGCCGGTACTGATCGCGCTGGCGATCGCGGTGGTCTGGGTGGTGGATACCCCGCGCGGCGCGATCCGCAGCGTGGCCTTGGCTGCGCTGGGCGTGATGGCGCTGACCACCCTGGCCGGCCTGGTGCTGAACCTGGTGCCGATGTGGATGGTGCAGCAGGGCAACTACGAGAATCTGCAGCTGATGTCCAAGCTGCTCGGTGCCGGCCACTTCGCGCTCAATCTGTTCGAGGCGCTCGCGCTGGTGCTGCTGGTCTGGGCGATGACCCGCGCGCTGCGCGGCCGCGCCGTTCCCCCCACTGCGCCGCTGCCGCCACGCTGAGGGGTGCAGCCACCTGTCGCGGCCCACAGTATTGGCGTGGGCCGCGTCACGGATATGAACCGGCGCGGAAAATGGCGCCGGTCACGGCCCCCGGGTCGTGAGAAAATGGGGGCCGTGATCCAGTCAGGCAGTCCCCCGGCGTGACCGAAAAAGTTGAAGCTCCCCGCGCCCTGAACGACGAGCTCAAGGCCGGCATCCGCGACGCCTACGCCAAGCTGCAGGCCAATACGCCCGGCTTCAGTACCAGGCGCTCGCAGAGCCAGATGATCGGCGTGGTGTCGCGTGCGCTCTCGCACAGCGGCGGCGTCGGCGTGGTCGAAGCACCCACCGGCGTCGGCAAGTCGCTGGGCTACCTGACCGCCGGCGTGCCGATCGCGCTGGCGACCAAGAAGAAACTGGTGATCAGCACCGGCACCGTGGCGCTGCAGTCGCAGCTGGTCGAGCGCGACATCCCCAATTTCCTCAAGGCCACCGGCATCGAAGCCACCGTGGCGCTGGCCAAGGGCCGCACCCGTTACCTGTGCACCCGCAACGCGGCCGAAGCGCATGGCGATGGCGCGCAGGAAGGCATGTTCGACGACGAACAGCCGTTGTTCGACCGGCCGTTGGCGCCGATCGAGATGGACCTGGCGCAGTCGCTGAGCAAGGCCTTCCTGGAAGGCCGCTGGAACGGTGACCTGGACAACGCGCCGGAAACGATCAGCAACACCCTGCGCTCGCGCATCACCACGCCGGCCTCCGGCTGCGCCGGGCGCAAGTGCGCCTACTCGGCGCAGTGCGCGGTGCTGCGCTCGCGCAACACCGTGCGCGAGGCGCAGATCGTGGTGACCAATCACGCGCTGCTGTTGTCGGCGCTGTCGATCGGCGAGAGCGACAACGGCCAGCCGCTGATCGCCCCGCCCTCGGACATGCTGCTGGTGCTTGATGAAGGGCATCACATCGGCAACGTCGCCATCGACCAGGGCGCGGCCAGCCTCGCGCTGGACGAAATGGCCAAGCGCACCGGCCGCCTGCAGGTGCTGATCGCCGCGTCCTACCGCGCGGTGGACAAGGACAAGCTGGGCAACCTGCTGCCCAACGAGGCCATCGAAGCCGCCGCCAAGGTCAGCAAGCAGCTCAAGGCCTTCCGCGATGTGATCGACCGCAGCTGGCGGCCGGATCCTTCCGCACAGGAGCCGATGTGGCGCGCTCCGAATGGCCGCTTGCCGGACATCTGGATGCCGGATATCGAGGCCATCGCCGACGACACCCGCGCGCTGTTCAACTGGGCGCACGCCGCGCTGACGCAGGTGGCCAAAGGCAAGCC
Organism: Stenotrophomonas sp.; assembly: GCA_003484865.1. Classification (GTDB taxonomy): domain Bacteria; phylum Pseudomonadota; class Gammaproteobacteria; order Xanthomonadales; family Xanthomonadaceae; genus Stenotrophomonas. The sequence goes on along the minus strand of DMZT01000297.1, from coordinate 6,606 downwards.
CGAGGATGCCGCGCGCGAGCGCCTGCAGCGCAACCTCGGCATGGCGCTGGAGATGATCGAGCAGCAGCACAACCTGTGGACCGGCTGGCGCCGCGAGGACAAGGAGGGCCAGCCGCCGACCGCGCGCTGGATCACCCTCTCGCGCGATGGCGATCTGATTCTGCATGGCTCACCGGTCTCGGCCGCGAACGTGCTGCGCAAGCTGCTCTGGGACGAAGTGGACTCGGTGGTGATGACCTCGGCCACGCTCACCGGCGGTGGCGATTTCCAGGCGCTGGCGATCGACAACGGCATTCCGGCCGAGGCCGAGATGGTCTCGCTGGCCTCGCCGTTCGATCTGCCGAACCAGGCGCAGCTGATCGTGCCGGCATTCCCGGTCACCCCGGATGACAAGGAAGGTCACCCCAAGGAAATCGCGAAGTACCTGGTCAAGGAGCTGGACTGGGGCAAGGGCAGCATCGTGCTGTTCACCTCGCGCTGGAAAATGGAAAAGGTGGCCGAGCTGATGCCGGCCGCGCAGCGCAAGCAGGTGCTGGTGCAGGGCGAAACGGCCAAGCAGAAGATGATCGACGAGCACCTGCGGCGCACCTCGGCCGGGGAGGGCTCGGTGCTGTTCGGGCTCAATTCCTTCGGCGAGGGCCTCGATCTGCCCGGCGAAGCCTGCACCACGGTGGTGATCACCCAGGTGCCGTTCGCGGTGCCGACCGATCCGCAGACCTCCACCCTGAGCGAGTGGTTCGAAAGCCGCGGCCTGAATGCCTTCAACCTGATCGCGATCCCGCATGCGCTGCGCACGCTGACCCAGTTCTCCGGCCGGTTGATCCGCACCTCCACCGACACCGGCCGCGTGATCATCCTCGATTCGCGGCTACTGACCCGCCGTTACGGCAAGCGCATCATCGATTCACTGCCGCCGTTCAAGCGGGTGATCGGGTAGGCCCTGGCGCTGCGGGGCCGCTGCATCAGGGGGTGTCGCGCTGGGGCGCGGCCATCGTGTCGGGATGGCGGCAACGCTGGCTCGAATACGCCTGCCGGTAGCTCTGGCCGAAGCAGCGGACAAATGCGTCGACCACATCGAGGTTGGGCGGCCAGGCGACCTGCACCACCTCCCCGTTCGGCATCGCGAAACTGAAAAATCCGTCCTTGACGTTGGCCTCCGGCGGCGCAGGCAGGGCTGCCAGCGCCGCGCGGGCGGCGACCAGAGCCGGCCGGTCCTTCTCGATGAGAGCGATGCTGGCATCCACATACGGATTCCAGCCACCGGCATCGGGTGCGGGTTTGTAGGTCTGGCGCATGAGCGCCACCGCGCGCGCATCCTGCCCAGCCTCCGCGCGCAGCTGCGCTTCATGCCAGATCATCGTGGTGTTGCCGGCGGCCTTGGGCTGTGCACGATAGGCCGCGATGAGATCGGCAGCAGCCAACTGGCAGTCGGCTATTTCCGCCATCGGCCGCCAGCCGCCCTGCAGCTCCTGATCGAATTGATCCGGGGTCAAGGCCAGCATCGCGGCGCGATCAACGGTGCATTCGTCGGCAAAGGCCGGCAATGCGGCCGCCGACAAGGCCAGTATCAGCAGGGAACGCTTGCCGTGCATCGTCACATCCTTGTGCAGAGGTCTGACCGGAGTGTTTGCCCGTGCTGCACTCAGGTCAAGCCGGGAGGTCGCGCTGGCGCGTCAGTCTTCCAGCTTCGCCAAGTCCCGCACCGCACCCTTGTCGGCACTGGTGGCCAGCAACGCGTAGGCCTTCAGCGCGCCGGTGACCTTGCGCGGGCGCACCTCGCGCGGCTTCCAGCCCAGTGCATCCTGCTCGGCGCGGCGTGCGGCCAGCGTGGCGTCATCCAACAGCAGATCGATGCGCCGTGCGGGAATGTCGATGCGGATGCGGTCGCCGTTGCGCACCAGGCCAATGGTGCCGCCCGAGGCCGCTTCCGGCGAGGCATGCCCGATCGACAGGCCCGAGGTGCCGCCGGAGAAACGGCCGTCGGTGAGCAGGGCGCAGTGCTTGCCCAGCCCCTTGGATTTCAGATAACTGGTCGGGTACAGCATCTCCTGCATGCCCGGGCCACCGCGCGGGCCTTCGTAGCGGATCACCACCACGTCGCCGGCCACCACGTCATCGGCGAGGATGCCGGCCACGGCGGCGTCCTGGCTCTCGAACACGCGCGCGTTGCCTTCGAACACGTGGATGGATTCGTCGACGCCGGCGGTCTTCACCACGCAGCCATCGACGGCCAGATTGCCGCGCAGCACCGCCAGCCCGCCTTCGGCCGAATAGGCATGCGCGACGGCGCGGATGCAGCCTTCGGCACGGTCCACGTCCAGCGTCGGCCAGCGCGTGGCCTGGCTGAAGGCGACCTGGGTCGGGATGCCGGCGGGGCCGGCACGGAAGAAATCGTGGACCTTTTCATCGGTGCTCACCGCGACATCCCAGCGTGCGATCGCCTCGGCCAGGGTGCGGCTGTGCACGGTCGGCACGTCGGTATGCAGCAGGCCACCGCGCGCGAGTTCGCCGAGGATGCCGAACACACCGCCAGCGCGATGCACATCCTCCATGTGGTACTTCGGCGTGTTCGGGGCGACCTTGCACAGCTGCGGCACACGGCGCGAGAGTTCGTCGATGGCATGCAGGTCGAAGTCCACCTCCGCTTCCTGCGCCGCGGCCAGCAGATGCAGGATGGTGTTGGTGGAGCCGCCCATGGCGATATCCAGCGTCATCGCGTTCTCGAACGCTTCGCGGGTGGCGATGCCGCGTGGCAATGCACCCACGTCTTCGCCGCCGTACCAGCGGTGGCACAGTTCCACGACCACGCGGCCGGCGCGGCGGAACAGCTGCTCGCGGTCGGCGTGGGTGGCCAGCGTGGAGCCGTTGCCGGGCAGCGACAGCCCCAGCGCTTCGGTCAGGCAGTTCATCGAGTTGGCGGTGAACATGCCCGAGCACGAGCCGCAGGTCGGGCACGCGCTGCGCTCGTACTCGGCCACCTTCTCGTCGCTGGCGCTTTCATCGGCGGCGATCACCATCGCATCCACCAGATCCAGCTTGTGCTCGGACAAGCGCGTCTTGCCCGCTTCCATCGGCCCACCGGAGACGAACACCACCGGGATGTTCAACCGCAGCGCGGCCATCAGCATGCCGGGGCTGATCTTGTCGCAGTTGGAAATGCACACCAGCGCATCGGCGCAATGCGCGTTGACCATGTACTCCACCGAGTCGGCGATGATCTCGCGGCTGGGCAGCGAATACAGCATGCCGTCGTGGCCCATCGCGATGCCGTCATCCACCGCGATCGTATTGAACTCCTTGGCCACGCCGCCGACCTGCTCGATCTCGCGCGCCACGAGCTGGCCCAGGTCCTTGAGGTGCACGTGGCCGGGCACGAACTGGGTGAACGAATTGGCGATGGCGATGATCGGCTTGTGGAAGTCGCCATCGGTCATGCCGGTGGCGCGCCACAGGGCGCGGGCGCCGGCCATGTTGCGGCCGGCGGTGGAGGTGCGGGAGCGGTATTCAGGCATGGTGGCTGGCAGGATCTGGCGGGCCGTGGGGGCGCGTTTCACCTCGATTCTGCCGAAAAATTCCGGTTGCGTTTGCAACCGTTGCCACCGGTGTTTTCCGGGCAAAACCTGAAACCGCGTTCAGCTGGGCGACTTTGCCGGTTTTGGTTGTTCGCCCCGATCAGGCATGATTGGGGAGATAACCGTACTAGGGGGCATGACGCCATGAAACGTTCCAGGACCACTGCGCTGCTGCTGATGAGCGCCGCGCCGCTGCTGTTCACCGCCTGCCAGAAGAACGAGGCCGTGCAGGTGCAGGAAGGGCTCTACACCTCGGTGCAGGCCTGTACCGAAGCCACCGGCGATCCGTCCAGCTGCCGCACTGCCTTCGCCGAGGCGCAGAAGCAGTCGGCCGATGCCGCCCCCAAGTACGCCACGCGTGAAGCCTGCGAGGCCGAATACAACGCCGAGCAGTGCGTGGAACAGAAGACCTCCACCGGCCATTCGTTCATCGGCCCGATGATGATGGGCTTCTTCATGTCGCAGATGCTGAGCAACCGTGGCGGCGCAGGCCTGGCCCAGCAGCCGGCCGCGAGCCCGGCCTACCAGGACAAGGCCAAGGGCTGGGCACGCCCGGGTCCGTCGACCGGTGGCATGAACACCGCCAGCGGCATCGGCGCCGGCAAGGCCGGCCTGGCCCCGGTCAATGCCACCCCGAACCGGGCGGTCACCGCCAGCCGCGGTGGCTTCGGCAACACCAGCAGCAACCGCAGCAGCGTCGGCGGCTGATCGATGCAGCGCGTGCGTATCGCCGAGCGCAGCCAATGGCGCGCCCGGGCCGAAGAGTCGGGTTTCCGTTTCCACACCATCGATGGCCTGCCGTACTGGGATGAAACCGCGTACTACGCCTTCACGCTGCGCCAGATCGAAGAGGACATCGAAGATCCCAGCGCCGAGCTGCATGCGATGGCGATGGACCTGGTGGACGAGGTGGTGGGCAGCCAGCAGCTGATGGACCAGCTGGCGATCCCGCCGCCGTTCCGCGACTGGATCGCTGACAGCTGGCGTCGCCGCGAGCCGCACCTGTATGGGCGGCTGGATTTTGCCTACGACGGCACCGGCCCGGCCAAACTCTACGAGCTGAATTACGACACGCCCACCTCGCTGTTTGAAGCCTCGTTCTTCCAGTGGCAGTGGCTGGAGGACCAGCGCAACCAGAACCGGCTGCCGCCGGATGCCGATCAGTTCAACGCGATCCATGAGGCGCTGGTCGAACGCTTCGGCGAACTGGCCGCGCAGCTGCCGCCGCCGCTGTATTTCAGCGCGGTGGGTGCGTCGGACGAAGACCAGGGCACGGTCGCCTACCTGCGCGACTGCGCGGCCCAGGCCGGCCTGCGCGGCGAAGCGATCGCGATCGAGGATATCGGCCTGTCCGAGGACGGGCGCTTCACTGCGCTCGACGACACCGTGATCGGCAGCCTGTTCAAGCTGTACCCGCTGGAAGACCTGATGACCGAGTCGTTCGGCCAGGCGCTGCCCGCCTCGGGCGTGCAGCTGCTGGAACCGGCGTGGAAGGCGATCCTCAGCAACAAGGGCGTGCTGCCGCTGCTGTGGCAGCGTCACCGTGGCCACCCGAACCTGCTCGCCGCCGAGTTCGACGATGGCAGCGAGCTGCCGCGTGGCTGGGTGCGCAAGCCGCTGTTTTCACGCGAGGGCGCCAATGTGGCCATGCACCTGGCCGATGGCAGCTGGCAGGAAAGCGAAGGCCCGTACACCGGCCCGGCGATCCGCCAGGCCGCGCATCCGCTCACCGCGTTCGATGGCGGCTATCCGCTGATCGGCAGCTGGGTGGTGGGTGACCACGCCTGTGGCATGGGCATCCGCGAAGACAACAGCCGGATCACCCGCGACAGCGCCCGCTTCGTACCGCACGCGATCATCGACGAAGCGCCGACGCGCATCTATCTCTGATCGTTACAGCAACCCATCCCGCTTGACCGCCAGGTAGCGTTCCACCAGCGCGCCGGGCAGTGCTTCGGCGGTGACATCCAGCACCATCACCCGGTGGCTGCGCAGCGCGTCATGTGCGTCGCTGCGCTGCTGCAGGTAACGCGCGATCGCACCGGCCTGGGCAGCGTCCTGCAGGGTTTCCACCGGCTGGGACAGCGCATCATCCAGCGCGCGTTCGCGCAGGCTGGCCACGCACACCAGGTGCTGGCGTTGCAGCAGGCGCACTGCGGCGAGCAGGTCTTCGATGTCCTCGTCACGCACGTTGGTGACCAGCATCACCAGCGAGCGCCGGCGCTGACGCAGCGACAACTCGGTGGCAGCGGCGAGGTAATCGGTGGCCACCGGCTGCGCCTGCAGATCGTAGCTGGCGCGCAGCAGGGTATCGATGGTGCCCATGCCGCGTCTGGGCGCGACCCAGCGGCTGTCGCCCCCGGCCGCAAACAGGCCCACACCGTCGCCCTGGCGCAGCGCAAGGTAGGACACCACCAGCGCCGCGTTGAGCACATGATCGAAGTGCGACAGGCCACCTTCGCTGGCCATCATGCGCCGGCCGGTGTCGATCATCAGCACCAGCTGCTGGTTCTTCTCGTCCTGGTATTCGCGGGAGATCAGCTTGCGCGCCCGCGCGGTCGCCTTCCAGTCGATCTGGCGCAGGCTGTCGCCGACGCGGTACTCGCGCATCTGGTGGAAGTCGGTGCCTTCGCCGCGGCGGCGCTTGAGGTGCGCGCCGACCAGGCGCGAGGCCTGTTCGGCACTGAACAATGCGAAGCGCGTCAGCGGGGCGAAGTTCGGGTACACGCGCACCGCCAGCGCCGGCGGCAGTTGCCGCCGTTGATGCCACAGCCGCCACGCGCTGTGCATGCGCAGGTGCACGCCCTCGAAGACGAAACGGCCACGCGCGGTCGGGGTCAGCCGGTACGCCACGCTGCTGGCGACCATCGGTTTGAGCGCCAGCGACCGCGGCAGGCCCTGCAGGCTCCAGCCGCCGGGCACCAGATCGAACACGTCCACGCGCTGGTGGCGGCTCGATTCCAGCCGCAGCGTCGCCTCGCGTTCAACGTTCAGTGCCAGCGACTCCGGCAGCTCGCGGTGCACACTCGGCGAG
>DMZT01000295.1 GCA_003484865.1 Stenotrophomonas sp. | reverse complement strand
GCCGTCGGGGACGGTGCCGAGTTGGTGGGCGGGAACGCACACGGTCTGCAGGGGCTGTGCGCCGTTCTTGGCAGGGGCGTCCCCCGCCGGCGCCTCTTCGGCCTGCACGGCCGAGGCGGACAGGGCCAGGCCCAGCACGCAGGCCATCGCCTGCATCAGCGGGGAGCGCGAGGGAAAAGCGCGACGGCGACCCGAATGGATCGGGGCAACACGGAATGGAACGACGGACACGGCAATGCCTCCAGGCAGGAAGGGACTCCTCTGGCGGCGGCTGGAGGGAACGAATGGGCGGCATGATGCCGCATCCCGGCCGCCAGTGGAAGATGGCGCGACCGTTGAGGCAGAAGGCGTTCGGGGGTCGCCCCGGGTCAGGCGGGGCGTGGGGGTCAGCCGCGGGGCACCGGGGCATCCGAGGCGATCAGCTTCTCCTGCTTGAGCTCGGCCCAGAATGCGGCCGGAATGGCCACGGACATGGAGGCGACATTGGCCAGCACCTGTTCGGGCGTCCGCGCGCCGGGAATGACCGCCGAGACCACCTCCGGCGCATCGGCGAACTGCAGCGCCGCGGTGCGCAGATCCACACCATGGCGCTCGCAGAGGACCTGCACCTTCGCGCGCTTCTCCGGCGCCCACGACGGCACCTTGCCGTCATACAGATAGCGATCACGCCCGGCCAGGTAGCCGGCCAGCAGCGGCGAGCCGACCACGACCGATGCACCGTGTGCGGCGATCCTGGGGAAGGTGTCATGCAACGCCTGCTCGTGGTCCAGCAGCGAGTACTGGCAGGCGAGCAGGAAGATGTCCGGATCCGCCTCGGCCACCGCACGCAGGGCCGGCTCGGGACGGTTCACACCGAAGCCCCACGCCTTGATCAACCCCTCCTCGCGCATGCGGGTCAGCGCCGGCATCGCGCCCTTCGCTGCTTCCGCGAAACGCTGCTCCCAAGGCATGCCCAGGTCTTTCTCGTTGTCCGGCGAGAGGTCATGGATGAAGACCACGTCCAGCTGCGACACACCGAGCCGGTTGAGGCTGTCCTCCACCGAACGCCGCGTGCCGTCGGCGGAGTAGTCGTAACGGTAATGGAATGGCGACGGGTCCTTCCACATCACGTCCTGCAACTCACCGGCTGTCGCCGTCAGCAGGCGCCCGACCTTGGTCGACAGCGTGTACTCGCGCGCCGGGTGGTTGTGCAGATGATGGCCATAACGACGCTCGCTCAGGCCGAGCCCGTACCAGGGTGACGTATCGAAATAGCGCACGCCCGCCGCATAGGCTGCGGCGAGGCTGGCTTCGCTCTGCGCATCGGTCGCGGCCGCAAACCCATTGCCGATCGCGACGCCGCCCAGGCCCAGGCGGGTCTGCGGCCGGTAACGCCCGCCCTGCCGCGCGGGATTGCCGGGCAAGGGCTTCGCTGAAGCCTGACCGCGGGTGGGCAGGACGCTGCCCGGGCCGGCCGACTGCGCCATCAATGGGGCGGCGGCGAACGCGGCCGTGCCGGCGGCGGCAACGGAAAGGAAGTGGCGACGTGCGTTCACGGCGACTCCTGTTTCTGCGGGGGGGAAGCACACACCTTGGCAGAGCAGCGGTGCAGAGCATGCCTGTGCGGCGTCAACGCAGTGGCAACATCCATCCGCCCTGTCCGGTTGCGCGTCGCTCAGCCCGGACGCGCACCCGCTGCCAGAAGCAGCGCCTCCATCTCGCGGTAACCGCGCTGGCGTGCATGCTGCAGCGGGGTCACGCCTTCACCGTCGGGCAGGTTCACATCCGCGCCTGCCGCGATGAGCTGACGGACGATCTCCACATGTCGCGGGCCGCCATCGGCGAGGATGATCGCCTCCAGCAGCGCGGTCCACTGCAGCTTGTTGATGTGATCCACATCGACACCGGCCGCGATCAGCGTCGCCACGGTCTCCACGTGCCCGCGTTCGGCCGCTGGGATGAGTGCGGTGCCGCCGTAGCGGTTGGTGCTCTTGAGGTCGGCGCCAGCACTCAGTGTCGCGCGCAGGATCTCAAGATGCCCTCGCGCACCGGCGTACAGGTACGGGCTGTCCTGGATCGCATCCTTGGCATTGACGTCAGCACCGGCCTGGATCAGCGCACGTGCGGCCTCCACGTGGTTGTGGTGGGTCGCGACCAGCAACGGTGTCGCCTTCGCCACGCCGCGCGCATCCACGCGGGCGCCCTGCCCCAGCAGCGTACGCACCGCAGTGGCATCGCCCTTCTCCGCCGCCCGATGCAGCCGCTCTTCCAACGAGGCGGCACTGACCGGCATGACCATGCCCATCAGCATGCTCACGACCACCCAGCCACGCAGTGACCTCCGTCCCATCGACATGTTCCTGCTCCTTCCACGGGGGCGCCCGGTGGGACGCCGCAGGACAACGACCGTAGCCGAGCCGCCGCGTCGGCACCAATGATGATTGGGGATCGACTGCATGCGCCATCCGAATGCGTCGGGCGGCGCGCCTTCCGCCTGTTTCATGCGACGCTGCGCGCCACATTCCCCACGGAAGCGCACCACCATGCTGCATCACCTTTCCCTGGGCGTGCGCGATCTCGCGCGTGCCGCCGCCTTCCACGATGCCGCGCTCGGTGCGCTGGGCATGCGCCGCGTCTTCGAAGACGACGAGGCGATCGGGTATGGATATGTCGAGGACGAGGATCTGCTGTGCCTGAAACTGCGGGCCGATGCCTCGCCACCCGGGGCCGGATTCCACCTGGCCTTTGGAGTGCCCTCGCGCCAGGCGGTGGACGCGTTCCACCGCGATGCACTGGCGGTTGGCGGCACCTGCAACGGGGCGCCGGGGCTGCGCGAGGATTATGGCGATCACTACTACGCCGCGTTCCTGATCGACCCGGACGGGCATCGGATCGAGGCGGTCTGCAAGTCGGCCATTTGAACCGGATCGCACAAAGAAAAAGGCCTCCGTACTTGCGTACGAAGGCCTTTTCTACAACTGGCGGAGCGGGAGGGATTCGAACCCTCGATAGAGTTTTAAGCCCTATACTCCCTTAGCAGGGGAGCCCCTTCAGCCACTCGGGCACCGCTCCAGTGTTCTTGGTCCGCCGCTGCGATGAATCATCTCAGCGGGGGCGCGAATAATAACGTTTTCCGCGCCCTCAGGTAAAGCCTTAATCCGAAGAATTTTCACTTCCGGATGCATTCGGCTCATCACCGCGCTGGATCCGCTGATAAATCTCTTCGCGGTGCACGGCCACGTCCTTCGGAGCGGTGATACCGATACGCACCTGGTTGCCCTTGACGCCGAGCACGGTCACGCTGACCGAGTCACCGATCATCAGGGTTTCGCCTACACGGCGAGTCAGGATCAACATTTGTTCAAGTCTCCAGGGGAACCGGTGGTGGCATTTCCCCACCGGCTTGGCGCCCCGGCAAGAGCGCCCCACGACAACGGGAAAAGATTCGCCATAGTACCGTCAGGCCTCCCGACCCATCAAGGAGCAGGAGGCTTCAGGCTGTTCAGATACGGGGGGTGACCCAGTCGACGACGGCGGCCAGTGCAGAAGCAAGGGCGGGCCCGTCCTCACCACCACCCTGGGCGAGGTCCGGGCGGCCGCCGCCCTTGCCCCCGATCTGACTGGCGATATGGGCCAACAGTTCCCCGGCCTTGACCTTGCCCATTGCGCTGCCGTTCACACCGGCGACCAGGGCCGCCTTGCCGTCCTGGGTGCCGGCCAGCACGATCACCGCATCGCCGAGCTGCTGCTTGAGCCGGTCGATCGCATCGCGCAGCGCCTTGGCATCGAAGCCTTCCAGACGCGCGGCCAGGATCTTGATGCCGTTGACCTCGACCGCGGCGCCACCAAGATCGGCGGTCGCACCGGCCGCCTGCTTGGCCTTGAGCGCCTCGAGCTCGCGCTCGAGCTTCTTCTGGCGCTCGCCGAGCTGGCGGATCTTGTCGACCACGTCGCCGGCGTTGCCGCCGAGCAGTGCCGCCGCTTCGCTCAGCTGGGCTTCTTCATGGGCCACATAATCCAACGCGCCCTGCCCGGTCACCGCTTCGATACGGCGCACGCCCGAGGACACGCCACCTTCGGACGTGATCTTGAACAGACCAATGTCGCCGGTGCGCGAGACATGCGTACCGCCACACAGTTCGGTGGAGTAGTCGCCCATCTTCAGCACGCGCACGTGCTCGCCGTACTTCTCGCCGAACAGCGCCATCGCGCCGAAGTCGAGCGCTTCCTGCATGCCCATGTTGCGGACTTCAGCGGCGTTGTTGGTACGCACCTGCTCGTTGACCTTGCGCTCGATGATCGCCAGGTCCTCGGCGCTGATCGGCGCGAAGTGCGAGAAATCGAAGCGCAGGCGATCGGGGGCGACCAGCGAGCCCTTCTGCTGCACATGGGTGCCCAGTACTTCGCGCAGGGCGGCGTGCAGCAGATGGGTGGCCGAGTGGTTGAGGATGGTCGCGCCACGGCGCTGGCCATCGACCTGACCGGACAGCACGTCGCCGACCTTCAGGCTGCCCGCGGTGAGCTTGCCGACGTGCCCATGGAACTGGCCCGCGAACTTCTGGGTATCGCTGACGTCCACCTGCACGCCGGCGCCGGACAGGGTGCCGTTGTCGCCGACCTGGCCACCGGATTCGGCATAGAACGGGGTCTGGTTGGTCAGCACGATGACGTCGTCGCCGGCCTTGGCGCTCTCCACCGGGCGGCCGTCCTTGAGGATGGCGACCACGGTGAGATCGTCGGCCTGCAGGCGGTCATACCCGAGGAACACGGTCGGCTTGAGCGTGGCGACCAGATCGGCCGACAGGGTCACGCCGCCGCCGAACTTGCCGGCCGCGCGCGCGGTCTCGCGCTGGGTGTCCATCGCGGCGTTGAAGCCCTCGATGTCCACGATCAGGTCACGCTCGCGCGCGATGTCCTGGGTGAGATCGAGCGGGAAGCCGTAGGTGTCGTAGAGGCGGAACGCATCCACGCCCGGGATCACGCCGTTGCTGACCTTTGCGGCCACGTCGTCGAAGATCTTCATGCCCGAATCCAGCGTTTCCGCGAAACGCTCTTCTTCGGCCTGCAGCGCGCGCACCACCGTGTCTGCCTGCGCCGGCAGTTCCGGATAGGCCACGCCCATCTGCTCGACCAGGGTCGGCACCAGCTTGCTGAAGAACGGCTGGCGCACGCCCAGCATCCAGCCATGGCGCAGGGCGCGGCGGATGATCCGGCGCAGCACGTAGCCGCGGCCTTCGTTGGACGGCAGCACGCCATCGACGATCAGGAACGAGCAGGCGCGGATGTGATCGGCGATCACGCGCAGCGACTTGTTCTCCAGATCGGCCATGCCGGTCAGCTCGCTGGCCTTGCGGATCAGCGCCTGGAACAGGTCGATTTCGTAATTGGTGTGGACGTGCTGCAGGATCGCGGCCAGACGCTCCAGGCCCATGCCGGTGTCCACGCACGGGGCCGGCAGCGGCACCAGGGTGCCATCGGGCTGGCGGTCGAACTGCATGAAGACCAGGTTCCAGATCTCGATGAAACGGTCACCGTCTTCATCCGGCGAGCCCGGCGGGCCACCGGCGATGTGGTCACCATGGTCATAGAAGATTTCGGTACACGGGCCGCACGGACCGGTCTCGGCCATCTGCCAGAAGTTGTCCGAGGCAAACGGCGCGCCCTTGTTGTCGCCGATGCGCACGATCCGCTCTTCCGGAATGCCCACCATGTCGCGCCACAGCGCGTAGGCCTCGTCATCGGTCTGGTACACGGTGACCAGCAGGCGCTCGGCCGGCAGCTTCCAGACCTGGGTCAGCAGCTCCCAGGCCCAGGCGATGGCGTCCTTCTTGAAGTAATCGCCGAACGACCATTTGCCCAGCATTTCAAAGAAGGTGTGGTGGCGGGCGGTGTAACCGACCTGGTCCAGATCGTTGTGCTTGCCACCGGCGCGCAGGCAGCGCTGGACGTCGGCCGCGCGCACGTAGCTGCGCTTCTCGGCGCCAAGGAACACGTCCTTGAACTGCACCATGCCGGAGTTGGTGAACAGCAGGGTCGGATCATTGCCCGGCACCAGGGGCGCCGACGGCACGATCGTGTGGCCTTTGCCCTTGAAGAACTCAAGGAAATCGCTGCGGATCTGGGAGGTAGTGAATTTGACGGATGCGTTCATGGGGGGCTGGCTTTGTGCGGGCCGGTCAGTCCCTGGCACGCAGCCCCAATGGCCGGGTGTCAACTGCAGGACCGCCGAAACCACAAAGGGTATCAGGCCCGGGCCGCTCAGTCCTCAGGGTCGTAACGGGTGGCCTGGCGGATGCTGTCGCCGGGGAACCCCCGGCGGGCCAGAAGATCGGCGGCTTTGCGCCGTGCAGGCAGTTCCTGCGGGCCGGCCTCGCCAAAACGGCGGCAGACCAGGTCGCGGGCATTCTCGGTCCAATCACCCTCGAAGGTGTCCATGGCGGCAGCGATCTGGTCGCTGTCCAGGCCATGCGTGCCCAGTTCGGCGCGGATGTGGATCGGGCCGTAGCCAGTGTTGGCCCGGATCCGGACCAGATTCTCGGCAAAGCGGGTGTCATCCTGCCAGCCGGCCTCGGCCAGCTTGCTGACCGCGGCTTCGGCGGCCTCGTTCTCGATGCCGCGGGCCTGCAGTTTGCGGGTCAGCTCTTTACGCGAGTGTTCGCGGCGCACCAGCAGCCCCAACGCCCGCTGGACCGGCGTCTGTTCCTGGACACGGCGCTTGCGCCGGGGAGAGGGGGCTTCGGAGTCTTGCATGGCAGCGGTCCATTACAGTGCGCCGTCCTTGGCGCCATCCCGTCGGGGATTCTTGAAACTGCAGGACAGGGCGAGCGTCACTGACGGCGCTGCCCTGCCCCGCAGGAAACTCACTCGGCGTCGTCTTCAGCCTCGTCGCCGCCTTCACGCACGGCTTCTTCCGGCTGGAACTTCTCGCGCAGCTCGGCTTCCAGACGCTGGGCGATCTGCGGGTTGTCGCGCAGGTAGCCGCGGGCGTTGTCCTTGCCCTGGCCGATGCGCTCTTCGCCGTAGCTGTACCAGGCGCCGGCCTTCTCGACCAGCTTGGCTTCCACGCCCATGTCGATCAGTTCGCCTTCGCGGCTGATGCCTTCGCCGTACAGGATCTCGGTGATGACCTGCTTGAACGGGGGCGCCAGCTTGTTCTTGACCACCTTGATCTTGGTCTGGTTGCCGATGATCTCGTCGCCCTTCTTGATCGCGCCGATACGGCGGATGTCCAGGCGGACCGAGGCGTAGAACTTCAGCGCGTTGCCGCCGGTGGTCACTTCCGGGCTCTGGCCCGGCATCATCACGCCGATCTTGTGGCGCAGCTGGTTGATGAAGACCACCAGGGTGTTGGAGCGCTTGATGTTGCCGGTCAGCTTGCGCAGCGCCTGGCTCATCAGGCGAGCCTGCAGGCCCGGCAGCTGGTCGCCCATTTCGCCTTCGATTTCGGCCTTCGGGGTCAGCGCGGCGACCGAGTCGACCACCACGATGTCCACCGAGCTGGAGCGCACCAGCATGTCGGCGATTTCCAGCGCCTGCTCACCGGTATCCGGCTGCGAGAGCAGCAGGTCGTCCACGTTGACGCCCAGCTTGGCGGCATAGATCGGATCCAGCGCGTGCTCGGCATCGATGAAGGCCGCGGTACCGCCCTTCTTCTGGCACTCGGCGATCGCCTGCAGGGTCAGGGTGGTCTTGCCCGAGGATTCCGGACCGTAGATCTCCACGACGCGACCCTTGGGCAGGCCACCGATACCGAGGGCGATATCCAGCATCAGCGAACCGGTGGGGATGACCTCGACCGCTTCGACGACGCGGTCGCCCATGCGCATCACGGCGCCCTTGCCGAACTGCTTTTCGATCTGGCTCAGCGCGGCGGTGAGGGCGCGCTTTTTGTTTTCGTCCATCGGAGTGGTCCTTGCAGAGGTCGTATCGGTGGAGGTGCTGTCTTTGGAAGTCTTCTTGGCCATGGGTTCACTTTAAGGCTGGCGTATCGCACGGGCTGAGATTCTGCCCGGCGTTCGGAAAAAAATTATCGGACATCCGTACCAACCTCAGCAAAACCAGAGATGTGCCACAAAAGACCGCGCGTGATTCAATGGGGAACAGGGTCAGCGGTTGGGCCGCAGCAACCCGCAATAGAGGCCTTCGATGGCGAAGTCCTGGTCGGGCAGCACTTCGATCGGCTTGTAATCGGGGTTGCGCGGCAGCAGGCGGATCCGGTCCTTGCCCATCTTCAGCAGCTTGACCGTGATCTCGTCATCGATGCGGGCCACCACGATCTGCCCGGAGCGGGCGTCGCGGGTGCGGTGCACACCGATCAGGTCGCCGTCGAAGATGCCCTCGTCGATCATCGAGTCGCCCTGCACCTTCAGCAGGTAGTCCGGCGCGGGCGAGAAGAACACCCGGTCCAGCACCACGAAATCATCCGAGCCGATATCCGCGCCGATCGGCAGACCGGCCGCGACCCGGCCCAGCACCGGCAGCCGCAGGACGTGGTCCGGCAACGCCGACGCAGGCAGTGATTCGGGCAGGCCGTTCTGCAGCGCCGGCGCCTGGACCAGCCGGATGCCGCGGGCCTGGCCCGGGATGCGACGGATCGCCCCGGCCTGCTCCAGCGCTTCCAGATGGTACTGGGCTGCGCGGACGCCCTTGAAGCCGAACGCGCGGGCGATTTCGGTCTGCGACGGCGGTGCGCCATCGGTCTCTATACGCTCGGCGATCAACTGCAGGATCGCCTGCTGGGTATCGGTCAGGTCCATGGTTAGTAGTATTACTACTAACGATGCGGGCACGCAAGTGCCCGCAGAGGAAGAGCCGATAGAAGAAGGGCTGTCCCGCACCGGCCGAAGCCTCCAGCAATGCCTGTAGCCACCGACCGTTGGTCGGTGACCGCGCGAACGCGCGGCGATGTCTGACGGCGCGGGTGCGTATCGCTTGCGGCCAGCTCTCCGGCGTTTAGCCTCTGCAATCTGTTGGGTCAGGCATTCGTGGGGGCCGGACGAGGAGCAGCCACGCATGGCGTTGCTCTACCGGTGGGTGCGGCGGCGGGCTGGAGCAGCCACGCATGGCGTGGCTCTACCGGTGGGTGCGGTGACGGGCTGGAGCAGCCACGCATGGCGTGGCTCTACCGGTGGGCAAATAGTGACGGGTCGGTCAGGCAGGAGCGTCCGACCAACGGTCGGACCTACACGTAATCCCCCGCTTGCGCGGGAGATTCCGGGGATCCTGCGGATCCCAGCGGTAAGAACCCTACGGGTTCTTGCCGCTGCGCCAGATCGAAAACAGGATCCACACGCCACAGAAGCCGGCACCGATGAAGCCGGCCACGCCAAGCGCGAGCAGCCAGCGGCTGGAGATGCCGCCGACACTGTGCATGACGATCGAGGAGCCGATGATCAGCGCGGCGGTCACGATGCCCATCACCAGCCGGTTCGCCGCGCGGTTGACCTGGTCGCCGAAGCCCTGCAGCGCCGTGGTTTCAATCTTGAGCTGGAGCCGGCCGCGGCGCGCCATCTGCAGCAGGCGGCGGACATCGCGCGGCAGATCGCCGACCAGATCCATCACCCCGACCAGGCTGCGCTTGCCGCGCTTGAGCATCGCGCCGGGCGAGTAGCGTTGCCACATCACCCGCTCCAGATACGGGCGCGCGGCGCTGGCCATATCGAACTGCGGGTCCAGCTGGCGGCCCATGCCTTCCAGGGTGAGGAAGGTCTTGATCATCAGCGCCAGATCGGCCGGCAGGGTCAGCGCGTACTGGCGCAGCAGCTGGGTGATGTTGCCCAGCATCAGGCCCATGTGCAGGTCCTTCAGCGGGACCCCGCGGTACTGGTCCACGAAGGTGCTGATGTCCTGCTGCAGGCGCGACTCGTCCACTTCCACGCCACCGGCCCAGTCCAGCAGCACGTCGGCCACCTGCTCCGGCTCCTGGGTGACCAGGCCATGCAGGAGCTGGGCAACCTGGAAGCGGCGCTGCTCGGAGATCGCCCCGACCATGCCGAAATCGATCACGCCGATGCGGCCATCCCGCAGGTAGATGATGTTGCCCGGGTGCGGATCAGCGTGGAAACAGCCGTCCTCCAGCACCATCTTCAGCACGATGCGCGCGCCGGTGCGGGCCAGCTGCACGCGGTCCAGACCGGCCGCATCGACGCCGACCAGATCGCGGCCGGGAATGCCGTCCACGAAGTCCTGCACGTTGAGGCTCTCGCAGGTCCACTGCCAGTGCACGTTGGGGATCAGGATGTCGTCGCGGCCCTGGAAATTGCGCGCGATGCGCTCGGCATTGCGGCATTCGGCGGCAAAATCCAGCTCGCGGCGCAGCGACACCTGGAACTGCTGCACCACCTCGGCCGGGCGATACCGCTGCAGATCGGGCAGGCGCGCCTCCATGATCTCGGCCAGCCGCGCCAGCAGGCGCAGGTCGGCTTCGATGACGTCACGGATGCCCGGACGACGGATCTTCAGCACCACGGCGGTGCCGTCATGCAGCGTTGCGCGATGCGCCTGTGCCAGCGAGGCCGCGGCCATGGGCGTTTCATCGAGCCACGCGAACACCTCGGTGGCCGGTGCGCCGAGATCACGTTCGAGCTGCTCACGCACCTGCGCATACGGCAGCGCGGGCACGGCGTTCTGCAGTTCGGAGAACTCGGCGATCCAATCCGGCGGGAACAGGTCCACGCGGGTGGCCAGCACCTGGCCGAGTTTGACGAAGGTGGGGCCCAGGTCTTCCATCGCGCGGCGCACGCGCACAGGCGCGGTCATCCGCAGCATCTGCTGGGTATCGTTCCAGTGCAGCAGGCGGCCAGCGCGTTCGAGCACATCGGCCAGGCCGATGCGGCGCACGAGGTCGCCGAAGCCATAGCGGATCAGGACCGACGCGATTTCCTGCAATCGCCCCAGGTCACGCACGGTACCCAGCGTTTCCCACATCGGCCCACTCTCCTGTCAGCACACCCGGTCAGGATGTCACAACAGCGGGAAGATTCCCGTCAGCGCCTGCTGCACGGTCTGCCGCCGTATGGCTTCGCGGTCGCCATCGAACTGGAACAGCTGCGCACGCGCGTAGCCGCCACGGCCCTTCCAGCCGATCCAGACGCTGCCGACCGGCTTGTCCTCGCTGCCACCGCCCGGCCCGGCAATGCCGGTCACCGCCACGGCGATGCCGGCACCGGAATTGATCAGCGCACCGGAGACCATTTCCAGCACGGTCTCGCGGCTGACCGCGCCGAACTGTTCCAGCGTCTGCGCGCGCACGCCCAGCAGGCGTTGCTTGGCTTCGTAGCTGTAGACCACCATGCCGCAATCGAAGAACGCCGAGGAGCCGGCGATATCGGTCATCGCCTTGGCGATCCAGCCGCCACTGCAGCTTTCGGCAGTCACCAGCTGCAGCGAGGCCTGCTGCAGGCGCTGGCCCACGTCACTGGCGAGGGCGCCCAGCTCGGCGTCGGAAGGAACGGTCATGGGAAGTCCTGGATCAACGGGGGGACGAACGCCCCCTGTTTTAGCCGAAATCGTGAGTGATGTCGTGTGTTGCCGGGTGCGACGGAGGGCGAAGCCCCGCCGGGAGAATCATGGGCGCCAGCCGGCGGCCGGCACCCGCATCACCATTCCGGAAGCTTTTCCGGAAGCATCGCGCGGATCGGTTCGCCGCCCTCGCCAGCTGCCAGCTTCTCGGCCTCGGCGATCGGGATCTCGACCTGCAGCAGCCAACCGTCTTCGTCGGTGGCTTCGCTGCGCACGACCTCCAGCTGATGCAGGCGCGAACGCAGGCGACCGGCACTCGGCGGCAGCCGCAGCTCGCCACTGACGTGCTGCAGGCCCAGGCGCTTGCCCAGCACGGACTGCAGGAGCGGCAGGCCAACGTTGTCGCGGGCGGAAATCCAGACCCGCTCGCGGCGCGCGTTGTCGGGGATGCCGTCCTGGGCATCGTGACGCACGTCGGCCCCGTCGATGCGGTCGATCTTGTTGAACACCAGCAACTGCGGCAGATCGCCCGCGCCGATGGCGGTCAGCACTTCATCCACCTGTGCGATGCGCTCCTCACGGTGCGGATCGGCCGCATCGACGAGGTGCAGCAGGAAGTCCGCTTCGCGGGCTTCGGACAGGGTCGACCGGAACGCGGCCACCAGATCATGCGGCAGGTCGCGGACGAAGCCGACGGTATCGGCGAGCACCACGCTGCCGCCCGGCAGCGCGATGCGGCGCACGGTCGGGTCCAACGTCGCGAACAACTGGTCCGCAGCGAAGGCCTCGGCGCCAGTCAATGCGTTGAACAGGGTCGACTTGCCGGCGTTGGTGTAGCCCACCAGCGCCACGCGCGGCAGCTCGCTGCGCAGGCGGGCACGACGCATCTGGGTGCGCTGCACTTCCACCTTTTCCAGCTTCTTCTGCAGCTGCTCCACCCGCTTCTGCAGCAGGCGGCGATCGGTTTCCAGCTGGGTTTCACCCGGGCCGCGCAGGCCGATGGAACCACCACGCTGGCGCTCCAGATGGGTCCAGCCGCGGATCAGCCGCGTGGACATGTGGCGCAGCTGCGCCAGCTCCACCTGCAGCTTGCCTTCGTGGCTGCGCGCACGCTGGGCGAAGATATCCAGGATCAGCCCGGTGCGGTCGATCACGCGCCGTTCCAGGAACCGCTCCAGGTTGCGCTCCTGCCCCGGCGACAGCGCATGGTTGACCAGGATCAGGTCGGCGCCGGTGGCATCGGCCGCGGCCTTGACCTCGTCCAGCTTGCCGCTGCCGATCAGGATCGACGGATTGGGCCGATCGATGCGCGCGGTCAGCGTGGCCGCGATGCTGGCCCCGGCGGAGCGGGCCAGATCGGTGAACTCTTCAAGCACGTCATCTTCGAGCCGGCCGGCATGCGGCTGGATCAGGAGTGCGTGTTCGCCTCGCTTGGAACGGTCAAACACGCAGTTCTCCAGAATTCTTCACGCAGTCACTCAACGTCGTCATCACCTTGGACGCCATCGGCGCCATCATTGGATTGCACATAACCACCTCCGGGCCCGACCTTCACGTTGCGCGCGGGCACCACGGTCGAGATGGCGTGCTTGTACACCATCTGGCTCACCGTATTGCGCAGCAGCACCACGAACTGGTCGAACGATTCAATCGTTCCCTGCAGCTTGATGCCATTGACCAGATACACCGACACCGGCACGCGTTCGCGCCGAAGTGCATTCAGAAACGGATCCTGCAGCGATTGCCCCTTGGACATTGCACACTCCTGATTATTGTTTTTATGGTCTTCCGGCAGTTACCACGGCCCCCGCCGCCCGCCGGAACCCTTGATGGTACACGGGGTGGGCGAATGAAGGCGTGGACTCAGCGTGCGACGAAGGTCGACACCGCATCCGCCAGGGAAGCCCTGTCTAGATGGGGATCGAACCAGCGCGCATCAAGCTCCCCGCGCAGCCAGGTCAGCTGGCGCTTGGCGAGCTGGCGGGTGGCCTGGATGCCGCGCTCACGGAACGCCTCGGCCGTGCCCTGCCCGTCCAGATACTCCCAGGCCTGCCGGTAGCCCACCGCCCGCACGGCCGGCAGATCCAGCGGCGCGGCCACCTCGGCCATCGCCGGCAGGGCCCGCAGGGCGTGGACTTCGTCCAGGAAGCCGTGATCCAGCATCGCGTCGAAACGGGTTTCGATGCGCTGGTGCAGCACCGTGCGCTCGCGCGGCGCGAGAATCAGTTTGAGCGGCCGTACCGGCAGCCGGTCGACGCCGGGCAGCTTCTGCCATTCGCTGATCGGGGTACCGGTCAGCCGATGGACTTCCAGTGCCCGCTGGATGCGCTGCGGGTCGGTGGCGTGAATGCGCTTTGCCGCGGCCGGATCGATGCCGGCCAGTTGGGCATGCATTGCCGCCCAGCCCTGCTCGGCCGCCTCGGCGGCAATCTGTGCGCGCACCGCCGGATCGGCCTCGGGCATCGGCGACAGGCCCTGTAGCAACGCGCGGAAATACAGCCCGGTGCCACCGGCGAGGATCGGCATGCGACCCCGCGCGATGATGTCGCGGACGGCCCGCGCCGCGTCGCTGGCGAACTCCGCCGCCGAATAGGTCTGCCACGGGTCGCGCACATCGAGCAGATGGTGCGGCGCCTGTGCGCGCTCGGCCGCATCGGGCTTGGCCGAGCCGATATCCAGCCCGCGATAGACCAGCGCCGAATCGACGCTGACGATCTCACCGTCCAGCTGCTGGGCCAGTGCGATCGCGGTGGCGGTCTTGCCTGACGCGGTCGGGCCCATCACCGCGATCGCCAGCGGGCGCTGATCGACGGCCATCAGTCCTCGTCCGGCCAGCGCGGCATCGCCGGGGCGGCGGACACCCGCGGCATCGGCACGGCATCGACTGCGGCCCACACCTTCAGCGCATCGACCGTGGCGGCGACATCGTGCACACGCAGCAGCATCGCGCCACGCTGG
This sequence comes from Stenotrophomonas sp., assembly GCA_003484865.1. Classification (GTDB taxonomy): domain Bacteria; phylum Pseudomonadota; class Gammaproteobacteria; order Xanthomonadales; family Xanthomonadaceae; genus Stenotrophomonas. The sequence goes on along the minus strand of DMZT01000295.1, from coordinate 1,681 downwards.
GCCGCGATCAGGTGCGCGGCGACCGAACCGGCCACGCGGTCACGCGGCTGCTCACGACCGGTCAGTTCACCGATGCTGCGCTTGCGCGACAGGCCGGCCAGCATTGGCACGCCCAGCTCGAGGAAGCGCTCCGAACGCGCTAGCAGGATCATGTTGTGTTCGGTGGTCTTGCCGAAGCCGAAGCCCAGATCGATGATCAGATGCTTCTTGGCCACGCCGGCCATCTCGGCCTGGAACATGCGCTCGGTCAGGAAGCGATGCACCTCGGCGACCACGTCATCGTAGTGCGGGGTGTCCTGCATGCTGCCCGGCTCGCCCTGCATGTGCATCAGCACCACCGGCACGCCGAGTTCGGCGGCGGCGTCCAGCGCACCGGGCTGGCGCAACGCATGGATGTCATTGATCAGGCCGGCACCGGCCGCGACCGCTGCGCGCATCACCTCGGGCTTGAAGGTGTCGATGCTGATCGGCACGGTGGTTTCGCGTGCCAACCGCTCGATCACCGGGATGACCCGGCGGAGTTCTTCATCCAACGGCACCGGCGCACTGCCTGGCCGGGTCGATTCACCGCCGATGTCGAGCAGGTCCGCGCCCTCGGCCACCAGTTGCAGGCCGCGCGCGACCGCAGCCTCCACGCTGTCGTGGTCACCGCCGTCGGAGAAGGAATCCGGGGTGACGTTGACGATGCCCATGACCCGCGGGCGATCCAGCCGCAGCAGCCGGCCGCCGCAATCGAGCTGGGGGGAGATATCGAACATGGGCAGATCCACGAAGTACGCCAGCGCGTAGTTTACGCTGGCGCACCGGACCGGCTGTCAGAGGTCGCCGAGGCGGGCCCCATCGACCGGCTTGGCCAGCCAGATCGCCAGATCGTTGCCGATCGCATTGACGGTGCGTTCAAGCACGTCGCAGGAGCCCTTGAAGCCGGCAAACGCGCCACCGCGCGACACACGGCGTGCGGTGACCGTGGCCACCTGCTGGCCGTTCTCGAACAGCACGCCGCGCACGGCCGCCGACTTGAAGTGGCCGGTGAACGCATTGCCTGCGCTCTGCGCTTCCACCAGCTCCAGCTTCAACGCGTGCCCGCTGCCGGTGTTCACCGGATCACTGCCGAAGACGATGGTGTTGCCATGCGCCGGGGCATTCTTGCCCAGCGCGGTCGCCAGCTGCGCGCCCATCCGGCACTCGGCCTTGATGTTCTCGGCAATGATCGCCGACTCGTTGAACGGCACCGGATCCTGCACGTGGATCTCGGCCGCCATGACCGGCGTGGCACAGCACAGCAGCGCAGCAACGGCTGCGCGCATCGAATGACGCATGAACATCCCCCTGGAAAGTGTGTCGGCCGATCCCCCGGCCATGCCCGACCGCGGCATGCGGCGCGGGCACGCGCATCGTGCCCACTGCCGGCCGCGCACGCAAGCATTCAGCGCTGGCGGCGCTTGCGCTCCACGTAGACGGTCTTGGCGATGCTCATCAACACGCCAACCGCGATGCCGATGCCGGCGCCGAGCAGGAAGTTGTCGCGGGTCAGGCCGATGGCCACGCCAATGATCGTGGCGATCACCATTTCAGTGGTGTGCGAGATCGGCTGCGGCGGGGGTGCGGACATGACGACTCCAGAACGAGGGGCGAAAACGGACCGTCATTATGACCTGCCCGAAACGACGAAGGCCGGGTT
>DMZT01000294.1 GCA_003484865.1 Stenotrophomonas sp. | reverse complement strand
TGATCTGCGCCCGTTCGCTCATCGACTCCACACTCGCGCGGTACAGCAGCGCCAGCGCCTGGCGTGGGCGGCCCTCCTGCCACAGGGCACGCGCACGCGCGGCGGGATCGGGCGGCGCCACGTCCGGTACCCGGATCGGCTCTTCCACCACGGCCGCCGCCTTTGCCCGGCGGCGCTGGCCGGAGCCGCGCAGCCACGGCAGCCAGCGCGGTGCGGTGGCCAGCAGCAGCAACACCAGGACCCCGACCACCGCCCACAGCGTCCATTCGGCGATCCGGGCCGGCAACAGCGGCCCCTTGCTGCCGCGTTGGCCATTGGCCTTGGCCGCGGCCTCACGTTTCGCCTTCTCCGCCTCGGTTGCATCGCGCTCGATGCGCGTCCACTCGGTGACCTCACGGGTCGGACTCTGCAGCGGGTCTTCATACGCGCGCTGCACGGCCTGGCGGAAGCCAGCCGTATCCACCGCTTCAGCGCCAAAGATGACCGGGGGCGTGTTGTCCGGATCATTGTCGTACGTACGCGGCGGGTCATCGGCGTCATCGTCGTCGCCACCGTCGGCATCCGCGACCGCGTCCGCGTCCGAAGCCGTATCGGCGTCCTGCGCAGGCGACGGAGCGTCATCGGCCGGCGTCGGCAACGCACCCTTGGTGTTCGACTGCGCCGGTGCCTGTTGGGCGTGCAGTGCCGCGCCCGGCCAGACCAGCACAAGGGCCAGCACCAGCAGTGGCGCAGCGCGCTGCAACCGTGCATGCAGGCGCCGGAAGGCGATCTCCAGGTCCCATGCTTCCATCTGCGTACGCCGGTCCAGATACAGGCCGAAGCCGGCACCGACATAGAACGGCCCGATCAGTGTGGCGGCCAACCAGAACAGCAGGTTCACGCCCAGCTGCATCCACGCCGGCATGTCCTGCTTGGCCAGTTCCCACGCCGCGCGCCAGGACTCGGACAACAGGTCCACCGGGATGAACAGGAACACCGCGGCGATGCCGCCGACCACCAGCACGATCTCGAAGACCATGCACACCAGCGTCAGCAGTACGGCATGGCCCATCGCGCCACCGGCGATGGCGCGCCGACGTTGGCGACGATGCGCGGCGTCGGTGCCCTCCAGCAGATTCACCGGCAGCAGCACCGAGCGCAGCGGACTCAGGCGCCGCCAGCCCAGATAGCCCCAGAAGCCCTCCCAGCCCCACGTGCGCTGCGCGCGCAATGTCTGCGGGGTGGTGGATGCATCGCCGAACACCCCGCGCGAGATCACATACAACGCGATGCGCTCGAACAACGGCTTGAGCCACCACATCGCCAACCAGGCCCAGCCGAAACTGTCGGTCCACCAGGCCAGCGCGTTGAGCAACACGAACACCGGCAGCGACACGATGACCCACGGCGCCCAGATCGCCGCGGCATGCCGACGCACCAGGGCCATGCCCAGCTCCATGGCTTCCCAGCCGGAGCGTGCGCGAAGGACGATGTTGAGCCGGTCAATCTGCATCGGCCCCTCCGCGTCCGCCGCGCCACAACCACACCAACACCGCGGTCCACAGCACGGCCGCCACGCTGTATTTGCCCCAGGCCGGAATCGCCGCGATAGAGGACCAGAACGCTTCGATGAAGGCGGCGATCAGCAACATCGCCGCGACCCCAACGCACAGCTTGGCCCCGATCACACCGCCCTCGACCAGCGCATCGATGCGACGCCGGCGGCCGGGCGCGAGCAGTTTCATGCCCAGCTGCAATCCAGCGCCGCCGGCGATCACGATCGCGGTCAGTTCGAACGCGCCGTGGCCCGCCACGAAGCGCCAGAACGGATCGCCGTGGCCGACGTGCTGCAGATGGCCGGCGACCGATCCGATGCCGACGCCGTTGAACAGCATCACCAACACCGTGCCGACGCCGGCGATCAGCCCGAAGGCGAACGTGCGCAGGCCGATGCTGATGTTGTTCATGATGTAGTAGCCGAACATCGTCCAGTTGGTGCCGCTGTCGCGGCCCAGGTTCGGCGAGGCCGGGTCGTACATGCGTTCGAATTCGGCGATGCGCGCGTTGTCCATCAGCAGATGGATCAGCTCGGGGCGCCACAGGATCAGCGCGAAGCTGCCCACCAGCGGCACCACGAACAACGCTGCGGCTACCCACATGCTGCGCGCCTGGCTGCGCACCAGCTGCGGGAAATCGGCGAACAGGAAGGCGAGTGCACGCTGCCACTGCGGACGCGGGGTGCGGTAGAGCAACGTGTGGCCCTGCTGCATCAACTGCTGCAGGCGTGCCACCAGCTGCGGGCTGTAACCGCGCCGACGCGCCAGTGCCAGCTGTTGGCACAGGCGGCGGTAGCGTTGCGGGAAATCACCATCGTCCAGGCCCTCGTGGACCGGCTGCCGGCGCGCCTGCCGCGGGCGCTCACCGCGCTGGGCCAGCCACTCCTCCAGCGCCTGCCATTCGGCCTGGTAGCGGGCGACGAACTGCTCCTGTCTCATCGCCGCCCCAGCAGCCAGTTGGCCATCGCATACAGGCGCAGCACGCCGACCTGGCCGTGGCTGCCGGTGAGTGGCGACGCGATGTCGGCCAGCTCCTGCTGGCGCGGGGCCGATAGCCGCGGCGCGCGTTCGGCGAAGGCGACCACGGCAGCCTGTTCGGCCGGCTGCAGGGGCTGCGGCGGGGGCAGCACGCTGCCGACCGGCACGGTACCCCCCAGCGGCGCTGCGCCCTGGTGGATCACCACGGTGCCGGCGACCAGATCGCCAAGGCGGCGGCCATGCGCATCGAACAGACTCGACAGCAGTCCCAGCGCGTAGCCGAACGGCAGCATGTCCACGGTGCGCAGCAGGTTGCGGGTGATCGCGCTCATCCAGCCGATCGGTCCACCATCGCGCGCGACCACGCGCAGGCTCATCGCGCGCTTGCCCAG
>DMZT01000429.1:4620-5300 GCA_003484865.1 Stenotrophomonas sp. | reverse complement strand
GGCCCTGGCGGGCCACGGCGATCAGGTCCGGGGCGTACTGGTCGGCATCGGCCTGGGTGGCCTTGTCGACCGCCTGCTGGGCCTGCATCAGCTCCAGGGCGCCATCCTGCGCTTGTGCGGCACCAGAGAGCGCGAATGCGCACACCGTCACATACAGGGCCCGTCGTATTTGTGCGAAGCTAGGTTTCATTGGGGGTGCCGTCGCCAGAAGTTGTGTGCACGGCCATTGTCGGAAGCCTGCGGTGCGCTTGCAATGGCAAGCCGCTGATTGTTGGGGAAACATTTCGCATGGATATCGGCTATTTCCTGAAGCTGATGACCGAAAAGAACGCGTCGGACATGTTCTTGACGACCGGAGCACCGGTATACATCAAGATCGAGGGGAAACTCTATCCGCTGGGCAATACCGGGTTGCCGCCCGGGATGGTCAAGAAGATTGCCTACTCGTTGATGGATGAAGGCCAGGCCCCGCAGTTCGAGCGCGAGCTCGAGCTCAACATGGCCATTGCCCTGCCCGATGCCGGGCGCTTCCGCGTCAACGTGTTCAAGCAGCGCGGTGAGGTCGGCATGGTGATCCGTGCGATCCGCAGCAAGATCCCCAGCATCGAAGAGCTCAACCTGCCGCAGGTGCTCAAGGACGTCATCATGACGCCACGCGGGCTGGTGCTGGTGGTCGGCTC
>DMZT01000429.1:0-4367 GCA_003484865.1 Stenotrophomonas sp. | reverse complement strand
CTGGTGCTGGTGGTCGGCTCGACCGGCTCGGGCAAGTCCACCTCGCTGGCCTCGATGATCGACCACCGCAACAGCACCACGACCGGGCACATCCTCACCATCGAGGACCCGATCGAGTACCTGCACAAGCACAAGATGTCGATCGTGAACCAGCGCGAGGTCGGGCTGGACACGCACACCTTCCACGACGCGTTGAAGAACGCGATGCGCGAAGCGCCCGATGTCATCCTGATCGGCGAAATCCTGGATGCGGAAACGATGGAAGCGGCCATCGCCTTCGCCGAAACCGGGCACCTGTGCCTGGCCACCCTGCACTCCAACAACGCCGACCAGACCATCGAGCGCATCCTCAACTTCTTCCCTGAGAGCGCACATCGCAACGTGCTGATGAACCTCTCGCTGAACCTGCGCGCGGTGGTCTCCCAGCGCCTGGTCAAGGGCAAGGACGGGCGCCGCCTGCCGGCCACCGAAGTGCTGATCAATACGCCGATGATCCGCGACCTGCTGCGCCGCGGCCAGGTGCACGAGATCAAGGCGGCGATGGAAGCCTCGCTGGAAGAAGGCATGGAGAGCTTCGACCAGTGCCTGTTCCGGATGGCCAAGAACGGCATCATCGAGCAGGAGGAAGCGCTGCGCGCGGCCGATTCGCGCGATGGCCTGGCGTTGAAGTTCCGGCTGTCCGAAGGCGGCAGCGGCGAGCACGATCCGTACGCGGATTTCTCAGCCAACAGCGCACCGGCGTCGATCACCCACGGGTTCTGACGGCTAAGCCCCCACCGTTGGGCGGGGGCAATGGGCCAGGCGCATCGACCAACGGTCGATGCCTACCCGTCACCCTGCGTCGATCTGATGCTCGGGCCGCGCCGCGTCGAAGGCCGGCAGCGCCAGGCACGCCGCCTCGATCCGCTGCAGGGTCGGGTACGGCGCCAGCACCAGGCCGAACCGGTGCGCGTTGTACAGCTGCGGCACCAGGCAGGCATCGGCCAGCCCGGGCTGGTCGCCATGGCAGAACGTACCCGTCGCCACATGATCGGCCAGCAGCGTTTCCATCGCCGCCAAGCCCTCCGCCATCCAGTGCAGCGTCCACGCCGTGCGCGCCTCGGCGCTTGCCTGCAGCGTGCGCTCCAGATACTGCATCACCCGCAGGTTGTTGAGCGGGTGGAGGTCGCAGGCCACCAGTTGGGCCAACGCACGCACGCGCGCCCTGCCCTCGGCGTCGCTGGGCAGCAACGGCGTGGCCGGGAACACCTCGTCGAGGTACTCCAGGATCGCCATCGACTGCTGCAGGACCCGGCCGCCATGGCGCAGGGTCGGCACCAGTTCCTGCGGGTTGAGCGCGGCATAGGCCACGCTGTGCTGCTCACCGCCCTCGCGGACCAGGTGCACCGGGGTGATCCGGTGCGGAAGGCCCTTGAGGTTCAGCCCGATACGCACGCGGTAGGCCGCGCTGGACCGCCAGTAACTGAAGAGTTCGATCGGTTCCATGACGGTCCCCGCCGCGGCGCTCAGGGCTTGGCCGCCTGCTCGATGCGCTGCTCGATCGCACCGAAGATGCTGTCGCCGGCCGCATCGAACATCTCGATCCGCACCACGTCGCCGAAGGACATGAAGGGCGTGCTCGGCTTGCCGTCGCGCAGGGTTTCCACGGTGCGCTGTTCGGCGAAGCAGGAGGCGCCCTTGCTGGTGTCTTCGTTGGCGATGGTGCCCGAGCCGACGATCGCACCGGCGCCCAGCGGGCGGGTCTTGGCCGCGTGCGCGACCAGCTGGGCGAAGTTGAACTGCATGTCCACACCGGCTTCCGGCGCGCCAAACCAGGTGCCATTGATGTGGGTGACCAGCGGCAGGTGGACCTTGCTGTCCTGCCACGCCTCGCCGAGTTCATCGGGGGTGACGAACACCGGCGACAACGCCGAGCGCGGCTTGGACTGCAGGAAGCCGAAGCCCTTGGCCAGCTCGCCCGGGATCAGGTTGCGCAGCGAGACATCGTTGACCAGGCCGATCAGCTGGATATGGCCGGCGGCCTGCTCGGGCGTCACCGCCATCGGCACGTCGTCGGTGATCACCACCAGCTCGGCTTCCAGGTCGATCCCGTATTCCTCGCTGACCACCTTGACCGCATCGCGCGGGCCATAAAAGCCGGCACTGGTGGCCTGGTACATCAGCGGATCGGTGTAGAAGCTTTCCGGCACCTCGGCGCCACGGGCGCGGCGCACGCGGGCCACGTGCGGCAGGTAGGCGCTGCCGTCGACGAACTCGTAGGAACGCGGCAGCGGGGCGGCCAGCGCCTGCAGGTCGATATCGAACACGCCGTCGGCGTCGCCGTCGTTCAGCGATTCGTACAGGGCGTTCAGTCGCGGCGCCAGGTGGCTCCAGTCTTCCAGGGCCTGCTGCAGGGTCGCGGCGATGCCGGTGGCGCGCACGCCCTGGCGCAGATCGCGCGAGACCACGATCAGGGTGCCGTCGCGGCCGCCTTCCTTCAAAGAACCAAGCTTCATGGGTGGGTATCCGGGATCGCGAAAATAGGTTTCAAGTGTAATCAAATGGTTGACGGGCCTACCAGCTGCACCGCCGCATCGCCTTACCGTAATGCATTGCCTACGCGCAGGAGCAGCCACGCATGGCGTGGCTCTACCGTTCCGCCCCCCTCCTCCCAAGCTGAACAGGGGGGTTTGGTATGGGTCTCAAACATCCGTTAGACTATCCGGGTCTGCAGCGGCCGTCCGTTTCCCTTCGGGATCGCCGGCGATATGGATCAAACGATCCGTCGCCCGCCCCCACTCCGACGCCATTCGTCATGCATTCCAGTCTGCGCACCGCGTCGACTGCACCCAATTCTCGCAGCGCGGTTTACGGGAACGCTCCGAGTCAGCCGATCACATTGATCTGCCTCGCGTCCGGCCATTCGGCCTGGCGTTACTTTGTCTTTGGAGCTTCCACCCGATGTCTTTTGAATCCTTGGGCCTTGCCCCGTTCCTGCTGCGCGCGTTGGCCGAGCAGGGCTACGAAACCCCCACCCCGATCCAGGAGCAGGCCATCCCGCTCGCCCTGGAAGGCCGCGACCTGCTGGCCGGCGCACAGACCGGTACCGGCAAGACCGCCGCGTTCGGCCTGCCGCTGCTGCAGCACCTGGGCACCAACCCGCAGGCCGTCGATGGCCCGCGCCGCCCGCGTGCGCTGGTGCTGACCCCGACCCGCGAGCTGGCCATCCAGATCCACAAGGATGCCGTGAAGTTCGGCTCCGACCTCGGCCTGCGCTTCGCACTGGTCTACGGCGGTGTGGATTACGACAAGCAGCGCGAAATCCTGCAGCAGGGCGTGGACGTGATCATCGCCACCCCCGGCCGCCTGATCGACTACGTCAAGCAGCACAAGGTGGTCTCGCTGCACGCCTGCGAAATCTGCGTGCTCGACGAAGCCGACCGCATGTTCGACCTGGGCTTCATCAAGGACATCCGCTTCCTGCTGCGCCGCATGCCCGAGCGCAGCACGCGCCAGACGCTGCTGTTCAGCGCCACGCTCAGCCACCGCGTGCTGGAGCTGGCCTACGAGCACATGAACGAGCCGCAGAAGCTGGTGGTGGAGAGCGAGTCGATCACCGCCGCCCGCGTGCGCCAGCGCATCTACTTCCCGGCCGACGAAGAAAAGATCCCGCTGCTGCTGGGCCTGCTCTCGCGCAGCGAAGGCGCCCGCACCATGGTCTTCGTCAACACCAAGGTGTTCGTCGAGCGCGTGGCCCGTTCGCTGGAAAAGGCCGGCTACCGCGTCGGCGTGCTGTCCGGCGACGTGCCGCAGAAGAAGCGCGAGAGCCTGCTCAACCGCTTCCAGAAGGGCCAGCTGGAAATCCTGGTGGCCACCGATGTCGCCGCCCGCGGCCTGCACATCGACGGCATCAAGTACGTCTACAACTACGACCTGCCGTTCGACGCCGAAGACTACGTGCACCGCATCGGCCGTACCGCGCGCCTGGGCGAAGAAGGCGATGCGATCAGCTTCGCCTGCGAGCGCTACGCGATGGGCCTGCCGGACATCGAGGCGTACATCGAACAGAAGATCCCGGTCGAGCCGGTCACCAGCGAAATCCTGACCCCGATCCCGCGCGCGCCGCGTGCACCGTCGCCGGAAGGCGAGGGTGATGCCGAGGGTGACGAGAACGAAAGCGTCGGCCAGATCTTCCGCGAAGCACGCGAAGCGCGTGCCGCCGAAGAGCAGCGTCGTGGCGGTGGCAGCAGCCGTGGCGGCAAGCCGGCCGGTGGCCGTGGCGAACGCCGCGCACCGGGCGAGCGCAGTGCCGATGGCAAACCCCGCCGTGAGCGAAAGTCGCGCGTGGAAGGCGAGCCGCCGGCCGTGGCCGCCGATGCCGCTGCCAC
>DMZT01000428.1 GCA_003484865.1 Stenotrophomonas sp. | reverse complement strand
CACCAAAGTTTCCATCGCTGACGCGGACACAAAGGCAACGACAGTGCCGCTGCTTTTCCCGTCCGCACACCGGCATCTGTCCAGAGCGCGTCGGGCAGGGCTCCTTCAGGGAAAAACAAGACGCCTCGCGTTGGAGGTATAGCGGACCATAAAAAAACCCCGCAGATTTCGCTGCGGGGTTATCGAAACCGACGTGTCGGCTTACTTGCTGAGGTTCAGTTCTTTCAGCAGCTGCGGCGCCGGCGCCACTTCCTGCATGATCCACTGCATGTAACGGCTGTCGACCGCGATCATGCGGGTCATCACCGGATCGAACACCCAGTTCGAACTCACCGACTCCCAGTTGCCATCGAAGGCCAGGCCGACCAGCTTGCCGTTGGCGTCCAGCACCGGCGAACCGGAGTTGCCGCCGGTGATGTCCAGGTTGGACAGGAAGTTCACCGGCACCGAGCCGATGCGCTTGTCTTCCAGGCCGCCGTAACGCTTGGCCTTGACCGCATCGAGCAGCGCCTTCGGCGAATCAAACGGATCTTCGCCGGTTTCCTTGGCCGCCACGCCTTCCAGGGTGGTGAACGGGGTGTAGTTCACGCCATCCTTGCCGTAGCCCATGACGTTGCCGAAGGTGATGCGCAGCGACAGGTTGGCGTCCGGATAGACGAACTCGCCCTTGCTCTTCTTGTAGTCGGCCACGGCCTGCAGATACAGCGGGCGCGACACCAGCGACTCGCCTTCGCGGGTCTTCTTCTGCTCTTCCTGCTTGAGCAGCGCCGGCATCACCGCCACCGCGTACTGGATGGCCGGATCGGTGCTGGCCTCGAACGCCGCACGGTCGGCCTTGAACCACGTCAGGCGCTCATCCAGGCTGCCCAGCTTGGTGCCCGAGAGCTTGCCAACCAGAGCCTGCACGGCGGCCGCATCGCTGCCTGCCAGCCACTGGTTGAGCACCTCGTTAGTGCGCTGCGCGGCCGGCAGGGCCACGTACTGGCTCAGCCAGTAGGTCTGCAGCTGCTGGTCCATGCGCGGCACGTAACGGCGGTCCATCTGCTTCAGGCCGCCTTCGATGGAGGGAAGATCGCGTTCCTGATAGCCGACTTCACGCTCGGCATCGGCCTTGCTGCGCTCGATCGAGAGGCGGTACAGGGTGATCGCCGAGCCCACGGCCGAGGTGCTGTTGAACTGGCTGACGAACAGGTCGCGCTCACGCGTGGCCTTGCTGGTATCCAGGTGCTGAATCAGCTGCGCATGTGCCGCCAGGGCCGGCTTGCCGGCGGCGCCACGCTTCTTCAACCAGGCCAGCACGGCGGCTTCTTCGGCCTGCTTCTGGCCGGCCGCGTCGATGCGCTTGAAGCCTTCCAGCTGACCGGCGTAGTTCTTGGCCACGTTGTTCATGCTGGCCGCGGTGGCCGCGTACTTCACCTTGACGTCCGGGTCGGCCTTGCCAGCCTCGTCGATCATCTTCAGCACCGCGTTGTAGTGGCGCGCGATGGTCGGGTAGGTCCAGCTGGCGGTTTCATTGAACTCGCCGGCCAGCGCGTAGCGGTTGGTGCGGCCCGGGTAGCCGGCCACCATCACGAAGTCGTCGGCACCCAGCGGCTGGTCGGCGAACTTCAGGAAGTGCTTGGGCTGGTAGGGCACGTTGTCGGCCGAGAAGGCGGCCGGCTTGCCGTCCTTGCCCACGTAGGCGCGGTAGAACGAGAAATCGCCGGTGTGGCGCGGCCACATCCAGTTGTCGATGTCGCCACCGAACTTGCCGACGCTGCCCGGAGGCGCGTAAACCAGGCGCACGTCCTTGATTTCCATGTTGCGGAACAGACGGTAGGTGTTGCCGCCGGAGAAGCTGTACAGGCGGCAGCGGAAGCCGGCATCGGCTTCACACGCAGCGGTCTGGGCCTTGTCGAAGGCATCCAGCGCGCGGGTACGGGCCAGCGGGTTCTTGCCGGCGGCGGCGATCGCCGCCTTGGCCTGGTCGGTCACGTCGGTGATCTGGTCCAGCACGAACACGCGGGCGTTGGGGCCGGCGCTCAGCTCATCCTTCAGGGTCGGCGCGTTGAAGCCGTCCTTGATCAGGTTCTTTTCGGCCGTCGAATTCAGCTGGATCGCACCGTAGGCACAGTGGTGGTTGGTGACCACCAGGCCCTGCGGAGAGACGAAGCTGGCGGTGCAGCCACCCAGCGCCACCACCGCGCCCATCGGGTCGCCGGTCAGGTTGGAGATCTGCTCCGGGGACAGCTTCAGGCCGGCCTGCTTGAGCGGGCCGGCGATTTCCGGCAGCTGCTGCGGCACCCACATGCCTTCTGCGGCATGGGCGACCTGGACCAGCCCAAGGCTGGCGACGACGGAGAAAGCGAGCAGGTTCGAGCGCATAGAGCAGCCCCTGGTGAAAGAACCGCCGATTCTAGCCCAGCCGCTGCGCCGTCCCGAAGCCCGGTAGAGCCGACCCATGGTCGGCTGGCCGCACGCAGTGCGGCAATGAGGGGCATGGCCACCTCCCAGCCCACCCGCGCTGCAACATGGGAAAACCGCCAGCGGCTCTATAATCCGCGTTTTCCCCCAGACGAGTTCCACCCCGATGGCGCAGCAAACAATGAAGGCCCTGGTCAAACGCGAAGCCGCCAAGGGCATCTGGCTGGAAGAAGTTCCGGTCCCCACACCCGGCCCGAACCAGGTCCTGATCAAGCTGGAAAAGACCGCCATCTGCGGTACCGACCTGCACATCTACCTGTGGGACGAATGGAGCCAGCGCACGATCAAGCCCGGCCTGACCATCGGCCACGAATTCGTCGGCCGCATCGCCGAGATCGGCCCGGGCGTGACCGGCTATGAAATCGGCCAGCGCGTCTCGGCCGAAGGCCATATCGTCTGCGGCCATTGCCGCAATTGCCGCGGTGGCCGCCAGCACCTGTGCCCGAACACCGTGGGCATCGGCGTCAACGTCAACGGCGCCTTCGCCGAATACATGGTGATGCCGGCCAGCAACCTGTGGCCGATCCCGGATCAGATCCCCTCCGAGCTGGCCGCCTTCTTCGATCCGTACGGCAACGCCGCGCACTGCGCGCTGGAGTTCAACGTGATCGGCGAGGACGTGCTGATCACCGGTGCCGGCCCGATCGGCATCATCGCCGCCGGCATCTGCAAGCACATCGGTGCGCGCAACGTGGTGGTCACCGACGTCAATGATTTCCGCCTGAAGCTGGCCGCCGACATGGGCGCCACCCGCGTGGTGAACGTGTCCAACACCTCGCTCAAGGACGTGATGAAGGAACTGCACATGGAGGGCTTCGACGTGGGCCTGGAAATGAGCGGCAATCCGCGCGCGTTCAACGACATGCTCGACTGCATGTACCACGGCGGCAAGATCGCCATGCTCGGCATCATGCCCAAGGGCGCCGGCTGCGACTGGGACAAGATCATCTTCAAGGGCCTGACCGTGCAGGGCATCTACGGCCGCAAGATGTACGAGACCTGGTACAAGATGACCCAGCTGGTGCTGTCCGGTTTCCCGCTCGGCAAGGTGATGACCCACCAGCTGCCGATCGATGATTTCCAGAAGGGCTTTGATCTGATGGAACAGGGCAAGGCCGGCAAGGTCGTGCTGAGCTGGAACTGAGGCATCGCGCCGTTGGCGCGCCGGTCGGTGTCACGACCAACGGTCGTGACCTACCAGGCAGGTACCGACCGTTGG
>DMZT01000427.1 GCA_003484865.1 Stenotrophomonas sp. | reverse complement strand
ACGAACGAGGCGCCACCATCGTCGCTGCGCAGCAACGCGCCGCTGGCGGCGTCGGACGCATACCAGTGCGCGGGCGAGCGGGTGTCCGCGACCACCACGGCCGTGTTGGGCAGGCCGCGCACGGCCTGCCAATGCCGGCCGTGGTCGTCGGTGTACCAATGGCTGCCGCGCAGCGTGTGCCACACCACCCGGCTGCCATCGCTGGCGATGCGGATGCGGCCCGCGCCCTCGCCGTCTGGCGGTTCGCTGACGAACGCCTGCCACGTAAGACCACCATCGTCCGACCAGGCCGCACGGACCTCGTCATGCAGGCGATGGCGCACGGTGCCGCTGCGCACCACGTGGGAGGGTGCCTGCGCGGCAGCGTCGATGCTCTCGCTGTTGGTCAGGCGCGGGCCGCCGTACTGCAATGGCGACACGGCCAGGTCATCGTGGCGGAAGCCATCGATGTCGCCCAGCGCGCTGAGCAGGTGCGCGCCCTGCCCCGGGCTGACCAGATCCAGCGGTACGGTTTCTTCCAACCCGTCATTCTGGAACCACCACTGCACCGGCTGCCCACGGTCGGCAGCGCGGATATCGCGGCTCGCCCACAGTCCATAACCGGTGACGAACAGCACATGGTGCGGGTCGAACGGATCGATCTGCACATCGGCGATCCAGTGCGGGGAGGCGTGCGCGGTCCATGGCGCGTTGCCGTGGTCGAACCTCGCGCCGGCGATGACCGGCGTCCAGCTGCGGCCGCCATCGGTACTGCGGAAGATGTCGTCGTGCGGGCCAAAGCGATTGAACGTGCTGGCCATCACCACCTCCGGATTGCCGGCCTCCACGCTGACGCCGCCCCAGCCGAAGCCATCGCCCTGGGTGTCACTGGACTGTGGCACCGGGCTGATGTCCTGCCAGCGCCCCTGCGCGGGATCGAACCGCCACAGCGCGCCGTTGCCCATGCTGTCCGGGCCCGGCAGATCCGCGTAGGCGATGTACAGGCGCCTGTCGCTGCCCTGCGCCATGCGGGTGGGTCGCAGGCCACGCGGTTGCCCGGGCAGTGCCTGCCAGGTCTGCCCGGCATCGTCGGAGCGGTACAGCGCGGGGCCGCTGGTGGTCGACACACCGGCATGGATCACCGGCGTCGGATCGCCATCACCACCGCTGCGCGCGTCGAACTGCACGAACACGATGCCGATCTGCTGCGTGCCATTCCAGGCCGGCGCACTGGCCTGCGCACTGCGCGCGATCGCCGGGAAGCTCGTCACTTCCTGCCAGTGCGCGCCGTGGTCATCGCTGCGCCACAGCCCATTGCTGCGCGTGCCCAGCAGCAGGATGCGGCCTTGATGCGGATCCACCGCCAGCCGCTCGCCATTGCCGCGCGAGAGTTCGTTGCCACCGAGCTTGAACGGCAGATCGGTGCGGGTGAACGTAGCCCCGCGGTCGGACGAGCGCAGGATCGCGCCGTTGCCTACGCGAGGGTTGGTATAGGTGCCTGCGGCCAGATAGACGCGCTGCGGGTCGCTGGCGTCCACGGCCAGGCTTTCGATGCCGGTCAGGTTGGCATCGTCGCGACCGAGCCAATCGGTCAGCGCGATCCAGCGGCCGGTGGTCTGATCCCACCGGTAGGCACCGCCAACATCGGTGCGTGCGTACAGCAGGTTCGGCTCGGTCGGATGGAACACCAGCCCGGTCACGAAGCCGCCGCCACCGATCGCCACGTTCTGCCACTGGTAAGGGGCCGCCACGGCGAGGACCGGAAGTACGGCCAGCAACACCACCAGCCACCCTGCCCGGCAGCGGCCAGGACGGGCCGATGCACGCAACGTCCAGATCAGGCAATCGGCGGGGGTCATGCACGGGCCTCCCGGTGGAGCGGCGTGCGGCATCGCGGCCGCACGCCTGGAGCAGGAACTGCGGCCCTGCCCGCTTCGTGGTGGAGAGGATGATCCACGAAGCAGGAAGGCCGACAGACGATCACGCGCGTTACAGGCTCGCGCGCAGGGTGATGCCGTAGCGACGGTCGTTGATCACGAAGTCGCGGTAGCGCGTGGTGTAGCCCAGGTAGCTTTCGTTGCGGGTATCGAGCAGGTTCATGCCATCCAGCGACACCGACCACACGTCGTTGATGTTGAACCGCAGCGAGGCATCCAGCTGGCCAAAGCCCTTGTTGTAGACCGGCAGGTTGCCGGTACCGTTGCCGGCGGTGGTGATCAGCCAGTCGCTGCGCCAGTTGTAGGCCACACGCGCCTGGAAGCGAGGCACTTCGTAGCTGAGGATGACGTTGTAGCTGTTCTTGGACAGCCCTTCCAGCGGTACCACCAGCTGACTGCCGTTGGTATCGGTGGCGTTCGGGCTCGGCGCCTTGGAGTCCACGTAGGTGTAGTTGGTCTGCAGGCCGAAATGGCTCATCCAGCCCGGCAGGAAGTCGAAGAACTGGGTATAGCCCACTTCCACGCCCTTGATCTTGCCGTCATCGCCATTGACCGGGCGGGTGATCTCCCAGTTCTCGCCGGCGTACACCTCGTTGAACACGGCGTTGGCGATGAAGCCGTCGACCTTCTTGTAGAACGCGGTGCCGTACATCATCGAGCCCTGGCCGAAGTACCACTCCAGCGAGGTATCGAACTGGGTCGCTTCCATCGGCTTGAGGTTGGGGTTGCCCGCCGAACCGGTCCGCCGGGTCACGCCACCGCCGGCATCGGCCGCGCTGAGACTCAGATTCGGGTTGAGCTTGTCGAAGCCCGGGCGGGAAATGCCCTTGGATGCGGCGAAGCGCAGCTGCAGCTGATCGGTGAACATCCAGCGCAGGTTGAGACTGGGCAGTACGTCGGTGTAGGACTGCTCCACATTCACCGGCAGCAGGCCGCCACCTTCGATGTCGGTGCCGGTGCGCACGCCGTCGGAGGTGACCTCGGTGCGCACCACGCGCACGCCGACGTTGCCATCGAACGGCACGCCCCAGTCGTCCGCGCCGAAGCGCAGCACGCCATACGCCGCGTAGGTCTTCTCTCGCTGGTTGTTGATGTTGTTCGGCGAGAACTCCAGCGGATCGGCCCCGAAGGCGGCCAGGGTCTGCTCGTAGTTGTCCACCGCCGCATCGGACGCGCTGAGCGTCGGCCCGAAGGCATAGCTCTTGCCACGGAAGAAATCGTTGATCGGATTGGGCACCAACGCCACATTCGGGAAATCGGCAAACGGCGCGCCCAGCCACATGAAGCGCCACACATTGCCCTGGTTCTCGGCCTTGCGATCGGTGTAGCGCACGCCCGCCTTGAAGCTGCGGGCAAAGCCATCGTCGAATGCCAGGTCCATGTCCGAACGCCAGGCAAACTCGGTGCCCTTGTTGTCGTCCTTGTTGTCCAGGTGGAACTTCCAGCCGACGTAGTTGGCCGGATCGGTCAGATAGCCCTGGTTACCCGCCGCGTCGGTCACGGCCAGGTACGGCAGGTCACCACTGAGATCGATCGTGTAGAACGGCGTGGCATTCATGCCGGTGCCCACGATGTAGCGCGTGCCCTTGGTGGTGGCATCGACGTACTGGAAATCGGTGCTGAGGGTGAGGTTGGGGGTCACCGTCCACTTCGCGCCCAGCGAGTAATCGGTGGTGATGGAGGTTCGCTTGGTGAGACTGGTGTTTGAATCGGCCGGGGTGTTCTGGAACACGCCACTGACCAGTTCGTTGCGGTCGTTGACCACGATGTCGCGCGCGCCCTGCATGGCATCGCCGCCGCTGTAGGCGAAGAACGAGTAATCCTGCCAGCGGAAATCGTAGTCCGAGCGCAGTACCTGCGCCTGCACTTCGATGTCATCGCGCGGACGCCACTGCAGTGCCACCGCACCGGTGCGGCGCTTGCGCTCACCCACGGTGGTGTTGACGCCGGCGCCGTGTGGCACGAACACCTCGGTGCCTTCGAAACCGGGCAGATCGGTCTGCGAGTACCACGGCTCCAGCGAGATGGTGTCCTGGCGGAACGGGCTGGTCTGCTGCGAGTAGTTCACCAGCAGGCCGATTTCGCCGATGCCGGTCTGCCAGCGGTCGCTGAACATGCCCGAGAAGGCCGGCTTGCTGTCATCGGCCAGATCGTAATGGTTGTACTGCAGGCTGCCGGCGATCTTGCGGCCTTCATAATCGAACGGCAGGCGCGTGCGCAGGTCGACCGTGCCGCCGAGGCCTCCTTCGATCATTTCCGCGGACGGGTTCTTGTAGACGTTGACGCCACCGAGCAGCTCGGCCGACACGTCCTCGAAGCTCAGGCCGCGGCCGTCATTGGCGGTGAAGATGTCACGGCCATTGAGCTCGGTGCGCACCTGGGTCAGGCCACGGATGGCGATGGTGCTGCCCTCGCCGTAGTTGCGCGTGATCTGGATGCCGGAGATGCGCTGCAGCGCTTCGGCGACGTTGTTGTCGGGCAGTTTGCCGATGTCCTCGGCCACGATCGAATCGACGATCTGCTCGGCATTCTGTTTGATCTGCTGGGCACGGGTCACGCTGCTGCGGGTACCCGTCACCTGGACGGTGTCCAGCTGGGTCGCGGCATTCGTGTCCTGGATATCACTCTGCTGCGCCATCACCTGGCCGGCAACCAGCATCGAAACGCAGACCGCCAGCGCACGGCGGCGCAACGCGGTGGGGGTACGGGCAGGCACGGATGCGCCTGTCGCCCCACGGCAACAACGTACTGACATGATGTTTCCCTCCCAGGACACATGTGCTGACGGTGGACGACGCCGCTCGGCGCCGCCTGTAACAATCAGGTTTTAAGGTCATGCCCACCACCGGGATTCCGGGGCGGGGTACAACGCGGCCGCTCGTTTGCGATCGGCTGGCGGGCAGCTTAGGCAGCGGCAGCCATTCCATGCCAATAAAATATTGGGCAGGATGTATTCCTTTGGAGAATACCATTCACGCGGCCTATACCAGCCGTGGCCCGGCCTGCGTCAGGCGCTCCCGCGCAGCCCCGGATACAGCCAGCGCGCGGTCGTTCGCAGGGCCAGCAGCATGCGCTCGGCGGCCGGCGGCAACACGTGGCCGCGCCGGTAGATGATTCCGAACGACTCCATGCGGACGCCCACGTCAATGGGCAGCACGGTCAGCAACTTGGCCTGGATATAGGGCGCCACCGATTCCACCGGCAACGCGGCGAGCAGATCGCTGCCACGCAGCAGGCTGGTCATCACCGGCAGCGAGCTGGTCTCGATGATGTTCTGTGGAATCGGCAGCCCCTGCTCCAGAAACAGCGCATCCAGCCGCGCACGCAGCACGCTGTCGGCCGGCGGCAGGATCCAGCCATGCCTGGCCAGGTCCGCGTAGTGGAGGTCATCGCGGCTGGCCAGCGGATGGCCGGCACGTGCAATCACCGAATGGGGTTCATCGGCCAGCGCCTCGAAGGTCAGGTCCGCGGCGCCCTCGGGCCCCAGGATGCGGCCGATCACCAGGTCCAGCTGACCATCCAGCAGCCGCGCCACAAGCGGCCGGCTGTAGTCCATCTCGACGCGGATCAGGATGTCCGGGAACTCGCGCTTCACCTCGGCAATGGCCTGCGGCACCAGGTTGGTGCCCGGGTTGACCACGGTACCGATCGAGACCTGCCCCATATGCCCGCTGCGCAGCGCGGCGATCTCTTCGGTGGCGCGGCCGATCTCCGACATCGCCGAACGCGCGCGCCGGATCAGCACCTGCCCGTACCAGGTCGGTTCCACGCCGCGGGCGTGCCGCTCGAACAGCTTCACCCCGAGCATGTCCTCCATTTCCGCCAGCAATTTGGAGGCAGCCGGCTGCGTCATGGCGGCAGCCTCGGCGGCGCGCAGCACCGAGCCCTGTTCGTGCAGGTGCAGCAACAACATCAAATGCCGGGTCTTGAGCCGGGAGGCATTTGTCCAAGGGCCAGGTGCGGTCGTCATCACACTTCCG
>DMZT01000426.1 GCA_003484865.1 Stenotrophomonas sp. | reverse complement strand
CGGGCGCGCCGCCTGCGAGGCCAGCGAGGAGCTGGTGGCAGCGGTAGCGGCAGCCTGGCCGGCCGGGACGTTCAGATCCGGCGGCACTTCCAGCGGGCGCACTTCCGGGGCCAGGGCGTAGTCGCCCTTGGCGCCGCGCTTGAAGCAACCGGTGGTGCCGACGAGGGTGGCGGTAGCCAGGATCGCGAAGGACAGCACGCGGAAGGCGGAAACGGATTGACGCATGGGAATCTCCTGGGTGACCACTGACATCAGTGGTTGGATAGTGCTTCCAGCGCACCGATATCGGTGGCCAGGTGTTCGGCAGCGGCGTGATGGGCCGCGGACAAGGGCAGCAGCGGCAGGCGCAGGCCATCACCAATGCCGATCCGGCGCAGCAGGTCCTTCACCGGGATCGGGTTGGACTCCACGCCGCAGAATTCATGGAACGGCTCGAGACGGGCATCCCACGACTCGGTCGCCTCGCGTTCCCCGGCTGCCGCCAGGTCGCACATCCGGCGGTAGGCGCCCGGCAGGGCGTTGGAGCCCACCGAGATCAGGCCGTCCACGCCGGACAGGATCGAACGCGCGGCCGTACCGTCGTCACCGCTGAGGATGGCGAAGTCCGGCGAACGCAGCGCCAGCAGGGCATTGACGCGGCCCACATCGCCGACCGCCTCCTTGATGCCCACGATGTTCGGGTGCCGCGCCAGTTCGGCCACGGTCTCGGGCAGCATGTCGCAGCCGGTACGGCCGGGCACGTTGTACAGGATGACCGGCAGGCCGCCCTGGTCGGCCACCGCGCGGTAATGCGCGATCAGGCCGGCCTGGGTCGGGCGCACGTACGGCGGGGTCACCACCAGCGCATGGGTCGCGCCGTTGGCGGCCGCACGACGGGTCTGCTCGATCGTTTTGGCCGTCCCCGACAGGCCGGTCCCGGCCAGTACCGGGATGCGTCCGGCGACGGTTTTGACCGCACTGCGCAGCAGCTGGTCGTATTCGTCGTCGGACAGGGCAGCGGCTTCACCGGTCGAACCGGCCACCACCACCCCGTGAACACCACCCTCCAGTTGCAGGTGCAGCAGGCGCTGCCAACCGTCGGGATCCAATGCGCCGTTCGCCTGGAAGGGCGTCGCCAGCGCGGTGATGAGACCGGAAAGGGACAAGGACATCGTGCTCGGAAGAAAGGGGGCACCGGGCCTGCGTAAACGCCGGCCAGATGTACGTTGCATGTTACTTGCGGGTCGAAAGCGCGGGCAAGTATGCTGGACTCCGGCGAACGTGCCGTCGCCGGCCGTTCAGACTCACCTTGCATCACCCGGAACCCTCTTGACCGACACCACGCCGCGGCCTGCGCCGACCGAAAACCACCTCCTGATCAACGCCTATACGACGCATCCGGAGTCCCCCCTGCTGCCTGTGACCCGGCGTATCGCCGACAGTGGCTGCAATCTGGTCGATGCCCGCCTGGCCACGGTCGGGCGCGACGTGTCCGTCACCGCCCTGGCCACCGGCTCGTGGGACTCGGTGGCCAAGCTGGAGGCGATGCTGACCCGGCTGGAGCGCGAGGAAGGCCTGAAGCTGGTCTGGTACCGCACCGGTGCCAAGCAGGCGCAGTCCAACCTGCTGCCCTACATCGTGGAAGTGATCGCCGCCGACAAGCCGGGGATCCTGTTCCAGCTGGCCGATTTCTTCGACCGCCAGGGCATCACCATCGAAAACCTGCAGAGCACGCGTTACCGCGCGATGCAGACCGGTGCGGAAATGTTCTCCGCGCAGGTCACGATCGGGGTGCCGGCCAACATGCACATTGCCGCGCTGCGCGATGATTTCCTCGAGTTCTGCGATCACCTCAACCTCGATGCGATCATGGACCCGATGAAGTTCTGATGCTTCGCGCGTTCGTCACGGGCGCGCGGGGTTTCATGCAGTTGTAGTAGATCTACCCCAGGATCCGGAAAGGAACCCATGAACGACGGCGACACCCTGGACAGCACCACCCTCGCACTGCCGCTGGCGTTGTCCGGCGGCGAGACCACCACCCTCGGCGATCTGGCCGGCCAGTGGCTGGTGCTGTACTTCTACCCCAAGGACAGCACCCCGGGCTGCACCACCGAGGGCATCGATTTCAACGCGCTGCTCCCGCAGTTCACGAAGGCCGGCGCCCGCGTCTTCGGCGTCTCCCGCGATTCGGTCAAATCCCACGACAATTTCTGCGCCAAGCAGGGCTTCGCCTTTCCGCTGATCAGCGATGGCGATGAAGCGCTGTGCACCGCGTTCGACGTGATCAAGCTGAAGAACATGTACGGCAAGCAGGTGCGTGGCATCGAGCGCAGCACCTTCCTCATTTCGCCGGACAGTCGTATCGTGCAGGTGTGGCGCAAGGTCAAAGTGGCCGGCCACGCAGACACCGTCCTTGAAGCCCTGAAGGCCGCGAAAACCCAGTGATCAATCCGGCACCCCCAATGGTCATCACCCTGCCCCGCAGGTCGTGATGGCTTGTCCCTGTTCTGCCACCAGGAATTGACGATGACCCGAGGCAAGCGCATCTACGTACTGGATACCAACGTGCTCATGCACGATCCGACCGCGCTGTTCAAGTTCGAGGAGCATGATGTCTACCTGCCGATGCAGGTGATTGAAGAGCTGGACAACGGCAAGAAGGGCACTACCGAGGCCAGCCGCAACGCGCGCCAGGTCAGCCGCTTCCTCAATGAGCTGGTGCAGGCCTCGGGCCTGGACAACCTGGCCGACGGCATCCCGCTGCAACGCCCGAACGGGCTGCAGCTGCGCGGCAAGCAGAGCGTGGGCCTGCTGCGATTCCAGACCAGTCATTTCGATGCGGGCAAGAGCTTCGGCGCGGTGATTCCGGACAACGCCATCCTCGGCGCGATCCTGGCGCTGAAGGAACAGGTGCCCGAGATTCCGGTGGTGTTCGTCTCCAAGGACATCAACCTGCGGATCAAGGCCGCGATTGCCGGCATCGTCTCGGAGGATTACGAGAACGACCGCGCACTGGACGATTTCAGCCTGCTCTACACCGGCGCCACCGAACTGCCGGAAGACTTCTGGAAGAAGCACACCGACAACCTGCGCAGCTGGAGCGACAAGGGCCGCACCAGTTACGAAATCATCGCCAGCGAAGACGAGAGCTGGCACCCCAACCAGTACGCCTACCTGCCGGGCGACGATGAAGTCGAACTGCGCGTGGCCAAGGTGGACGGCGACAAGATCACGTTGTCGCTGGTCAACGATTTCCGCCACGGCAGCCATGCGGTGTGGGGCATCAGCGCGCGCAACCGCGAGCAGAACTTCGCGCTCAATGCGTTGATGGACCCGGAGATCGATTTCGTCACCCTGCTCGGCACCGCCGGCACCGGCAAGACGCTGCTCGCGCTGGCCGCTGGCCTGGCCCAGACCATGGACCAGCAGCGCTACCGCGAGATCATCATGACCCGCGCCACGGTCAGCGTCGGCGAGGACATCGGCTTCCTGCCCGGTACCGAGGAAGAGAAGATGACCCCATGGATGGGCGCGCTGACCGACAACCTGGAAGTGCTCACGCATACCCAGGAAGGCGGCGCATGGGGCCGGGCGGCGACCAACGACCTGATCGCCAGCCGGATCAAGATCCGCTCGCTGAACTTCATGCGCGGGCGCACGTTCCTGTCACGCTATCTGATCCTGGATGAAGCGCAGAATCTCACCCCCAAGCAGATGAAGACCCTGATCACCCGTGCCGGCCCGGGCACCAAGATCGTCTGCCTGGGCAACGTCGAACAGATCGATACCCCGTACCTGACCGAGACCACCTCGGGCCTGACCTACGCGGTGGACCGTTTCAAGAACTGGCCGCACAGCGCGCACGTGACGCTGCGCCGTGGCGAGCGTTCGCGCCTGGCCGATTACGCCTCGGAGGTGTTGTGAGCCGTTCCCTGTCCCGTGCCGTCCTGCCGCTGGCGCTTGCTGCGCTGGCGGCCGCCTGCACGCCTGCCAATACGCGGCCGGGCGCCAGCGTCCCGACCGCGATCAAGACCGGCCAGTCCTGGGTGGTGACCCGCCCCGTCGTCGCCGCCCAGGTATTGGATACCTGCTCGCGTTCCAGCCCCGGCCGCGAGCCGGGGCGCGTCACCGGCTACTGGGCGCCCAGCCGCCAACAGGTGGAGCAGCTGGAAGCCCGGTTGCCGTCGCTGGAGACGCAGGTGCCCAAGGCTGCCGATTTCGACCGCCAATATGTCGGCATCGAGATGGACGGCCGGCAGCTGATCTATCTCAACGCCTTCCATCTGCCTGACGATGCCGACATCGATCCAGCGCGCGATGCAATCCGGGTCTGCGATGGCGGCGCGCAGTTCTGGGGCGCGCTGTTCGATCCGGCCAGCGGCAGCTTCTCGGATGTGCAGTTCAACGGCCCGCCCGCGGGCCGTTGATCGTGCCGTGACCACCACCGCGCACGCCGGATGAGCATCCGGCTGCCCACCTGGGTCTGGATCGGGGCGATCGCCCTGTCCTGCGTGGCCGGGATGGTCAACGTGGTCGGCTTCCTGGGGTTCGAACACCAGGCCGTCAGCCACATGACCGGCACCACCAGCCAGCTCGGCATGGCGCTGGCCCAACGCGACTGGCGCGTGGTCGGGCACCTGTGGGGGCTGTTGATCGCGTTCTGCGTGGGCGCCACGCTCAGCGGCGTGATCATCCAGGACAGCGGCCTGCAACTGGGCCGCCGCTATGGCGCAGTGCTGGCACTGGAATCGCTGTTGCTGCTGATCGCGATCCCGCTGTTCAAACAGCAGCAGATCTGGGGGGCACTGGCCGCGGCGATGGCGTGCGGCCTGCAGAACGCGATGGCCACCACCTTCAGTGGCGCGGTGGTGCGCACCACCCATCTCAGCGGCATGTTCACCGATCTCGGGATCGGGCTGGGCCACCTGATGCGCGGCCTGCCGCTGCCGATCCGTCGACTGACCCTGAGCGGGTTGATCGTCAGCGGCTTCCTGGCCGGCGGCGTGATGGGCGCCATGCTGTTCCTGCGCTTCGGCTACGACGCCCTGCTCGCCCCGGCACTGCTCACCGGCGGCACCGGGGTGGGCTACGTGCTGTACCGGCAGTGGGCACTGCTGCGGGCGCGCTGAGGGCGCGGCAGCACTGCCGCGACAAACATTGCACAATTGGGGCATGACGCCTTCCAGCCCCGTTTCCGCCCTGACCATCGCCGGCTCCGATTCCGGCGGTGGTGCCGGCATCCAGGCCGACCTGAAGGCCTTCGCCGCCCATCGCGTGCATGGCCTGTCGGCGATCGCCGCACTGACCGCACAGAACACACGCGGCGTTACCGCCGTACACGTGCCGCCGCTGGACTTCCTGCAGGCGCAGATCGATGCCTGCTTCGCCGATTTCGATATCCATGCGGTGAAACTGGGCATGCTGGCCAACGCCGAGGTGATCGCACTGGTGGCAGACGCACTGGAAAAGCACCGCCCACCGCACGTGGTGCTGGATCCGGTGATGGTCGCCACCAGCGGCGCCAAGCTGCTCGAAGACAGCGCACTGGTGGCGATGCGCACGCGCCTGATCCCACTGGCGACGCTGCTGACGCCCAACACCCCCGAAGCGGAGCTGCTGCTCGGCCGCCGCATCGTCACCGCCGAGGAGGCCGAAGATGCCGCCGACGCGCTGTTGGAGCTGGGCGCCGGCGCGGTACTGCTCAAGGGCGGGCATCTGGACGAAGGCAGTCGCGTGATCGATCGCTACTTCGACGGTGTGACCCGCGAAGAATTCATCCATACCCGCCTGCGGGTGGATGCGCACGGCACCGGCTGTACGCTGGCCTCGGCCATCGCCGCGCAGCTGTGCCAGGGGCTGTCATTGCCCAATGCCTGCGAAGCGGCCATCGATTACGTCGCGCGTGGCCTGCAGAGCGGTTATTACCCGGGCCGCAGCGAGGTGCTGGTGATCGACCACTTCGGTGCGGCACGCCCGGCATGATCGACGCCTCGCCCCTGCCTGTGCAGGCCGAAGACGGGCATCGCTTCGAACTGCTGGCGCGCGTGCCGACGCAGCCACGCGCACGCCTGCTGTGGCTGCCGGCGCTGGGCGTGGCCGCGCGCCATTACCTGCCGTTCGCCGAGGCGCTCGCTGCGCGTGGCATTGCGGTGTACCTGCACGAGTGGCGCGGCAACGGCAGCAGCAGCCTGCGCCCGTCGCGCACGCAGGACTGGGACTATCGCGACCTCCTCGAGCAGGACCTGCCGGCGAGCCTGGCAAACGTGGCCGGAGACGCTGCAACACCCTTGATCATCGGCGGCCACAGTCTCGGCGGTCAGCTGGCCTGCTGCTTCGCCGGTCTGCATCCGCAGCGCTTCGCCCGCGTGTGGCTGGTCGCCAGCGGCACGCCGTACTGGCGCACCTTCCCGGCCCCGCGTGGCTGGACCCTGCCGCTGGTGTATCGCTTCCTGCCCTGGCTGGCCCAGCGCCAAGGGGTCCTGCACGGGAAGAAGCTCGGCTTTGGTGGCACCGAGGCGCGCGGGTTGATCCGCGACTGGTCGCGCGTGGGCCTCAACAATCACTACGCGGCCGCTGGCATGGCGACCGATCTGGAGGCCGCGATGCGCGATCTGCGCGGCCAGGCGGCCGCCGTGGTGATGGACCACGACTGGTTGGCACCGACGGGCTCGATGCAGGGCCTGCTGGCCAAGATGCCGGGCATGCGTGCGCAGCTCAGCGTGGTCAGTGCGCAGATGCTGGGTGCGCGTGCCGATCACTTCGCCTGGATGAAAACGCCGGAAGCCGTGGTGGAGCAGCTTCTTCGTTCATTTGAATGAAGACCTTCACAAAAACCGTTGACGAATGCGACGCCGATCCGCATAATTCCGCTCCTGTTGACGCGCCCGTAGCTCAGTTGGATAGAGTACCTGGCTACGAACCAGGCGGTCGGGAGTTCGAATCTCTCCGGGCGCACCATCAACAGGGTATCGATTTCGCCGTCGGTATCAGTAGTAAAAATTCGATGTAAATGCGCCCGTAGCTCAGT